>CAXGBD010000001.1:0-62419 GCA_964008355.1 uncultured Gammaproteobacteria bacterium
AGCAGATAAAATACTTTTGGTTTCACTCTTCATAACTCTTTTTAGAATGGAGTTGATACCCTTTTGGCTTACCTTGATCGTTATTCTACGAGATGTCATGATTGTTTTTGGCTTAGGATTGTATCGATATTTTGTAGATATTCCTGAGATGAATCCAACTCGTATCAGTAAGTTTAATACTTTTACACAACTGGCATTTGTTTTGTTTGTTATTGCTTACCAAATTATCCCATTTCCTTTTGAATATCTCTCAATGCTCTTTGGAGCCTTGGTTTCTGTAACTTCTATTGTTAGCGGTTTAGATTATTGGATTAGTTGGAGTATTCTGGCAAAAAAGAAAATTTACCAAAATGGGGATTAAGTGGAGCAGTTATTACTTCCAGTATCAATCTCTGAACATATGGTTTTTGATAGTTTCTATCCTGGGCCAAATATTGAAATATACCAATCAATAAAAATAGATTCCCAGAAATTATTATGGATTGCTGGTGCTAAAGGATCCGGGAAAACCCATTTGTTACAAGCAGCACTCCATCAATGCTTTTCTGTTTCAAAAAAAGGATTGTATATTCCAATGCGTGATTTTAAAGAGTTTAATCCAGAAATTTTAGATAATCTAGATCAACTCGATCTCATATGTATTGACGATATTGAGTGTGTTCTAGGGAAGAGAATCTGGGAAGAAAAACTGATGGGTCTTTATGAAAAACTACAAACAACGAAAGCACAATTGGTTGTTGGATCCTTTGAGTCACCGAAAGGTACTCATTTTTATTTACCTGATCTTGCTTCTCGGTTTGCTATGTTTATGGTTCATAAACTGGAGTTACTTGCTGAGTCTGAAACAATATCTGCAATTCAGTTACATGCAAATTCCAGAGGATTTGACCTGCCTGATGATTGTGCAAAATATCTAATCAGACGTGTTCAAAGAGATGTGAGTTCATTAGTTGAAATAATTCAGCTACTGGATTATGAATCGCTATCAAAAAAAAGAATATTGACTATTCCGTTTATAAAAAGCATTTTAAATCTTGGATAAAAAAGCAAATATTGAATCACGCCTTGACCTGCATATGAGGTCTTGATAGGTTTAGGGATGTTCAAGTCTTTTATTACCATGAATCATTCAATATCAGGTCCTATAAAAATTCTAAGCGTTGCCTTGGTTTCAACTTTACTTTTATCTTGTGCAACTTTACCACCTTTACAGGAAATGAGTAATGCCAGGCAGACTATTGCGGCAGCAAAAGAATTCAGTCCTAATGCGGCTACTGATAAAAAAATCTTGGAAGCTGAACGTTTGCTTGAACGAGCAGAAAGACGGATTGAGGTGACTTTATATGAACAGGCCAGACTCGATGCACTTCGAGCTCGAAATGAAGCAATTGAATACCTTGAACAAGCAATTGCACAAAGAGCTATATCTTCTTCACCCGATTAAAGAAAATAGGACTTTAAGAGCTAAATTTTTCAAGAAAAGCAGGAAGCTTTGCAAAAGGTATACTGGTGTTACTCTTTTCTCCTCTGGCTTTAAATTCTATGCCTTGACTCTTCAGACCTTTCTTGCTTAAAACCAGTTGTTTTGGGATCCCTATTAAATCCGCATCGGCAAATTTTACTCCAGCTCTCTCATCCCTATCGTCAAGTATTACTTCGAGACCATATTCTAAAAGTTGCTGATAAATTTCATATGCTTTTTTCGAGACTTCATCTTCCAAATTTTGATTCAATGATATGATAGAAATTTGGAAAGGGGTTATAGAATCAGGCCAAATAATCCCGGATTGGTCATTATTTTGCTCAATAGCAGCAGCAACTATCCTAGAGACGCCGATTCCATAACAACCCATTAATGGATGTGTAGAGTTACCTTTTTCATTGGAAACCACGCAATTCATATGTTTGCTGTATTTATCACCTAGTTGGAAAATATGGCCAACTTCGATGCCTCGTGCGTAGGAAAGTTGTCCTCCATTGGGAGCTGTGTCCCCATCGATCATTTCAACATTGGCAGCAAACTCTTCTTCATCACAATATCCGATCTTGTCTTCTCCAGAGTCAGCTAGAACAACATATTCATGTGAAAGAGAACCACCAATTTCTCCGCTTCCAGCCCGAACTCTACGATAATCCAATCCAATCCTAGTGAAAATAGTATCGTAGGTTCTACCCATATTTTCATATTCTTGGTCAAGCGATTTCTGATCCATATGAAATGAGTAAGCATCTTTCATGAGAAACTCTCTGGCTCTCATTACGCCGAATCTAGGTCTTATTTCATCTCTAAACTTAGTTTGAATTTGATAGTAATTGATTGGCAGTTGGCGGTATGTTTTTAGTTCATTTCTAACAATGTCCGTAATCACTTCTTCATGAGTTGGGCCAAAACAAAATGATCGTTCGTGTCTATCTTTCATTTTTAAAAGAAGATTGCCATACTCTTTCCATCTGCTAGTTTCTTCCCATAAGTTTGAAGGCTGAATGGCGGGCATAGATAGTTCATATGCCCCCGATGCATCCATTGCTTCCCTGACAATGTGTTCAATTTTTCTAATTACTTTTAGACCTATAGGCATCCAGGTAAACAAGCCCGAAGCCAGTTTCTTGATCAATCCTGCTCTCAGCATTAATTGATGCGATACCAATTCAGCATCCGAGGGCGTTTCTTTGTAGGTTATTAAAGGGTATTTTGATAATTGCATGGATACGATGACTATAATTATTTTGAGTTAATTATACTATTCTATTTTTCTCTCTGATAGCGACTCTGCAGATAGTTTTTATTTTTTGGATGAAAGTAATCTTGATAAAGACTATGGTGACTAATTTCCAAGATCAGCCCCAATTCTTTATAATGTCTTTTTAATTTTACTACCAAAATACTTTGTGATTTTCATATGCCAATAAAAACGAAAAGAATTAAGGCACGCAAACAACTAAGGCAAGGAATTTATCTGTTGCCAAATTTGTTTACGACTGCCAATTTATTTGCAGGCTGTTTCTCATTAATTAATACCTTGAATGGTAATTATCAGATTGCTGTAATTGCTATTTTTGTAGCTGTATTTTTAGATGGTGTCGATGGTAAGGTTGCTCGTCTTACAAATGCAGCTTCAAATTTTGGTAAGGACTATGATAGCTTGTCAGATCTGGTGTCGTTTGGTGTAGCACCGGCTCTACTGTTTTATTTTTGGGGATTAAACAATTTATCAACTTTTATTAATGTTTGGGAGAAGACAGCTTGGCTGATGTCTTTTTTTTATATCGTCTCCATGGCTTTAAGATTGGCACGTTTTAATAATCAACTCCAATTTGGAAATAATTCCTATTTTACAGGCTTGCCTTCACCGGCAGCAGCCACTTTTGTCGCAGTGATATTGTGGCAATGCGAGATTTTATTATTGGATCCTAAGCTTAGTTTTTCTGTTTTAATGAGCTCTGTGATTATTACAGCAGCTTTGATGGTTTCAAAAGTTCCCTTTTATAGTTTTAAAAGTGCCCAATCCATGAACCGAATACCATTTGCCAATACGATTATGATTCCACTGATCTTCATCTTAATCTTATTGGAACCACCATTGGTACTGACTGTAATGGCATCAACTTATGTGGCATCTGGTCCAATCAATATCTTAGTTAGATTCTTTAACAAATTATATATTCGATCTCAAAAATCTAGTCATTCTGAATAAGAGAATTTAGTGTTCAGTAGGAAAAAGATACTTCAATTGATAGGGGTTGATGTATGGCACATGAGAAAACAAAAAGAAGTTGTGTCAGAAGTTATTTCCTCAGATCCTAATTCATGGGAAATTTTAAAAAAGGAAATAAATACATGTGAATTGTGTTCATTGCATCAAACTCGAACCCAAACGGTATTTGGTGTTGGCGATCCAAATGCTGATTGGTTATTTATTGGTGAAGCCCCAGGTAAGGATGAAGATGCACAAGGAGAACCTTTTGTAGGAAGAGCAGGACGTTTATTAAATGAGATGATTTTTTCTTTAGATTTATGTAGGGAAGAAATATTTATCGCCAACATACTCAAATGCAGACCCCCAAATAATAGAGATCCAAAAGCTTCAGAAGTAGATCAGTGTTTTTCTTATTTAGAACAACAGGTTCAGTTGATTGAACCAAAAATCATTATTGCGGTTGGCAAGGTTGCTGCACAGAATTTACTCGGAACAGACCAAACAATGAGTCAACTCAGAGGGAGAGTTCACTACTTTGGGGCAATAAAAATTCCTTTGGTTGTTTTTTATCATCCAGCTTACTTACTGAGAAGCCCTTCTCAGAAACCCAAAGCTTGGCAAGATTTAATTTTGGCTAAACAGATGATTTCTTAGCTTTATGCATTATTTGAAACGAAAAAAAGTACAAGCTTGGGCATTGTATGATTGGGCAAATTCTGCCTTCTCTCTAAGTGTTGGTACCGCATTTCTTCCTGTCTTGTTCTCAAATTATTGGAATGATGGAGTAGCCTCAACTGTGACCACATTTAGACTGGGATTGGCCAATACTTTGGCAAGTTTACTGGTAGCTATAAGTGCACCAATCATTGGTGCAATTGCAGATAGAGCAGGGCTTAGAAGTCAGTTTATAGTTTTTTTTGCTGGGATTGGCGCAGGGGCAACATTTGGTCTTTACTTTATTGGAGAAGGTTTGTGGCAATCGGCTATATTTCTTTATGTTATTGCCACGTTTGGCTTTGCATCAAGCAATACTATCTATGACTCTCAAATCACTCAAGTTGCAGAACCATTTGAGTATGATCAGGTTTCTGCCTATGGGTTTGCCTTGGGATACATAGGAGGTGCTCTTTTATTTACCGTGAACGTTCTAATGATCAATATGTATGAGATATTTGGTTTTGTGAATCAAACAGAAGCAACCTTGTTCGCTTTTCCTCTCGTCTCATTTTGGTGGATCATTTTTACGCTCCCTTTACTTTACTTTGTTAAAGACACTTCTAGGGGCAAAAAAGAGAAACTTATTTCCACCATTAAAGGTGGAATTTTAAGTGTTTATGAAACAATCAAAAAACTAAAAGCTACACCCAATATTTTATTATTTTTAATTGCTTATTGGTTATACATCGATGGTGTTTATACGATTATAAAAATGGCAGCTGACTATGGTCTTTCTCAAGGGTTGGATGTTCAGAACGTAATTGTTGCTTTACTGATAACAAATTATATTGGTTTTCCAGCAGCATTATTTTTTGGCTATCTTGCACAGAAAATAGGTCCTAAAAATGGGATTATTATTTGCATCAGTGTTTATATTTTGGTCACCATTGGAGCCGTCTTTATAGATCAAACCTATGAATTTTATTTATTGGCTTTAATGGTTGGTATGGTTCAAGGTGGTATTCAAAGTCTAAGCCGATCTTTTTATGCCACATTGATTCCTACTCATCATGCTTCTGAATACTTTGGATTCTTTAATTTAATGGGAAAATTTGGCGATATTATAGGCCCTGTTTTAATGGGTTATATCTCTTTATTATTTGGCAGCCAAAGAATTGGAATACTTTCCATCTTATTGTTGTTTATCACAGGGTTGATATTATTTTTAAAAGTGAGCGATCACAATATCAATTCGGAATAATTCTTAACCTTTCGATAATCTATTAAATTGATCTTCGATTTTTGTCTTATCCCGTATTAAATGTTCCAATCTTGTTTTGAGTTGATCAATAATTTCTTGAGGGGCTTTAGATCTAAAATCCTTATTCAAAAGTCTTTGTTTTGAAGACTTAATATCTTTGTCTATTTTTGCTAGATTTTTCTGCAACCTTTGTTTTTCATCCTCAATGTCTATTAAACCTTCCAAGGGAATAAGAATTTTCATGCCATCAAGCAGAGCGGTTGCTGATACCGGTTCTTGGTCATCGTCACTTAAGATACTAATAGCCTCGACTGAACCCAATGCTTGAATATAATTTTGTGTTTCTTTTAAACGTTCAATCTCAATGGAAGAGGTTTCTTTCAGCAAGACAGAGATTTTCTTCTTGGGTGAAATATTCATTTCAGATCTGATTTGTCTAATGTTTGAAACAAATCCAATCAACCAGTCCATCTGATCCATGATGTTTTGATCATATGTAAAATCATCAGCTTCAGGATATGGCTCGGTCATGATGCTTTGGTTTTCTTTGTTGTCAGTGAATGATTGCCATATTTCTTCTGTTATAAAAGGGATTATAGGGTGCAAGCATCTTAGTGTTGTTTCCATGGTGATCAAAAGATTGAAACGAGTTGTTTGTTTTTGGGTTTGTGTAGTTTTTTCATTATTGAGAATAGATTTTGACAGTTCTAGATACCAATCACAGTAATCGTGCCAAACAAAATCATAGAGAGTTCTGGCAACCAAATCTAATCGGTAACTAGTAATATGTCTCGCAATCGTGTTAATTAATTCATGGAGTTTACTTTGAATCCAATGATCCGCTAGAGTCATATTTTCTGAATCGAGATTAATGTCTTGTAGTTTAATTTCTGCTGTGTTCATAGTTACAAATCGAGATGCATTCCATAATTTATTGCAGAAATTTCTATAACCTTCTATCTGGTTGAGATTTAATCGAACATCTCTTCCCGTCGTTGCTAGTGATGCAAAAGTAAAGCGCAATGCATCGGTTCCAAATTCAGGGATGCCTGATTGAAATTCTTTTTTGGTTGCTTCAGTGATTGTTTTGGCCATATCGGGTTGCATCAACCCATCCGTTCTTTTTTGAATTAGTTCATTGAGATCAATGCCTTGTATTAAATCAATTGGGTCTAGAATATTGCCTTTTGATTTAGACATTTTTTGACCATCTTTATCACGAACCAATCCATGGATGTACACTTCGTTAAAGGGGATGCAATCCATAAATTTTAGACCCATCATCACCATTCGTGCCACCCAAAAGAAAATAATATCGAATCCAGTTACTAAAACAGTTGTTGGGTAAAATGTTTCTAATTCACTGGTCTTTTTTGGCCAACCAAGTGTTGAAAAAGGCCACAAAGCAGAGGAAAACCAAGTATCGAGAACATCCTTGTCCTGGCTTAGTTTAATGGTGTCTTCAATTTTATATTTTGTTCGAACTTCTTTTTCGGATCTGCCAACATAAACATTGTTATTAGTGTCATACCAAGCTGGAATACGATGCCCCCACCACAATTGACGACTGATACACCAATCTTGAATATTATTCATCCACTCGAAATATGTTTTTGACCAATTCTCGGGAACGAATTTTAATTCTCCATTTTTTACAGCAGCAATTGCAGGCTCAGCCAAAGGTTTAGTTTTTACAAACCATTGATTAGTTAAAAACGGTTCTAGTATAGAACCGCTTCTATCTCCCCTAGGAATGGTCAGTTTGTAATCATCAACTTTTTCCAATAAATCAAGCGATTTTAATTTTTCAATAATGACTTCACGTGCTTTAAAACGCTCTATATCAATTAAATCTTTTGGTACGCTGTCGTTTAATTTTGCGTTTGCTGTGAAAATGTTGATGATAGGCAAGTTGTGTTTTTTGCCAATTTCAAAGTCATTAAAGTCATGTCCTGGTGTGACTTTAACACAGCCGCTTCCAAATTCTTGATCGACATGATCATCAGCGATTATCGGTATCTTCCTTGAACAAAGTGGTAGTTCTATGTCTTTGCCAATGTATTTTTTGTAGCGATTGTCTTTTGGATGGACAGCCACTGCTGTATCACCAAGCATGGTTTCGGGTCTCGTGGTTGCAACTATAAGATAGTCAGCTGAGCCCGAAATTGGGTATTTAAGATGCCATAGCTTCCCAAGTTCTTCGGTTTGTCTTACTTCAAGATCTGATAAAGCTGTAAGCAGTGTTGGATCCCAATTAACCAATCGTTTACCTCGATAGATCAATCCTTCTTCATATAGTCTCACAAAGACTTCAGTCACGGCTTCAGAAAGACCTTCATCCATAGTAAAGCGTTCTCTTTGCCAATCAACCGATGCACCCATTCTTCTCAATTGATTCGAGATTGTATCTCCCGAGCGTTGTTTCCATTCCCAAACTTTTTTAGTAAAATTTTCACGACCTATTTCCAAACGAGATAAACCTTCTTTTTCAAGTGTTCTTTCCACGACCATTTGGGTTGCAATTCCAGCATGATCTGTGCCAACTTGCCAAAGAGTGTTCATGCCTTTCATTCGATAATATCTTATTAACGTATCCATAATAGTGTCTTGAAAAGCATGTCCCATGTGAAGCGTTCCAGTAACATTTGGTGGGGGAATCATGATGCAATATGCTTCTCCTTTATTACTCGGAGAGAAATAACCTCCTTGTTCCCAAGATTGATAAATCTTGGTCTCAATGGATTGGGGATTGTATACTTTTTTCACTGCTTATTATCTTGATCACTTAATGTGATGCACTTTTAAATCAAATCCTTCGGTTTTATAGTGTTTCCATCGTTCTCTAGCTTTCTCTTTTAAGATTCCATCTTCATCAACAATCTCGTGTATTTTTTTTGTTGAAATATTGGCATTGGGAATGTTTTCACTCAAGTTGATGATGGCTTCAGCAGCATCTAATGAATTTTTATGCCAGCCTATTTGCACCGGAGCAGTCAAGGTTTCAGAATCATTTAGAATTGCATGAGGTATAAAACTTTCCTGTCGAAAAGTCCAAAGTAATTTATCCAATTGTTCTGCTTGTTTGTGATTCTTTGTTTGTATGTAAATGGGTTTAAAATTTTCTTTGAATCCTTTTTCAACTAATTTGCATACATAAAGTAAATAATCTTGATTGCTAGTGGATTGGAAATGATGAAATAAAACATCTGGTTTTTGTTTAATCATCCTAAGCTAGGATTTATTTGCTTCCTGAATCAGGAATTCAGACATTAAGGCAACTGGTCTGCCTGTGGCTCCCTTCTTATTACCTTCAAGCCAAGCAACTCCTGCAATATCAAGATGTGCCCATTCGATATCTTTCACGAATTTTTGGAGAAAACAAGCCGCAGTAACTGTACCTGCTCCACCACCACCGCCACTAATATTACCAATATCGGCAAAATTACTTTTTAATTGATCCATGTACTTTTTGCCTAATGGTAATCTCCATGTCCCATCTCCTGCAGCTTCTCCTGCAGCCAGTAACTTATTAGCTAAATCATCTGAATTACTCATCAAGCCAGAGAGATGATGACCAAGTGCAACTATACAAGCTCCAGTTAAAGTCGCCATATCAATAATCAGTTTTGGTTTGAAGCGATGAGAATAAGTCAATGCATCAGCGAGAATAAGCCTGCCTTCAGCATCAGTATTGAGTACTTCAATAGTTTGTCCTGACATTGAGGTAACAATATCCCCTGGTTTTGTTGCGTTGCCACTGGGTAAATTTTCACAAGCCGGGACAATACTTATAACGTTTATCGGCAGTTTAAGTTCTGCAACTGCTTGAAGAATTCCTATTGCTGCAGCTCCACCGCACATGTCATATTTCATTTCATCCATCTTGTTTGATGGTTTAAGTGAAATTCCACCCGTATCAAATGTAATACCTTTACCGACGATTGCAATGGGTTGTTGAGATGATATCCCCCCACTGTATTTGAGTACTATTAATTTGGCAGGCTCCACAGATCCAGCGGTGACTGACAATAAGGCTCCCATTTTTAGCCGTTTCATTTCTTTTTCATTGATGATTGTTAAAGACACCGATGAATGTTTGGATGCTATTTTTCTTGCTTCTTTTACTAGGTAAGAGGGAGTACATATATTTGCGGGTAAATCTGCCAGATGCCTAACTTTCTGTTTGGCCTTACCAACGGCATCTCCATGTTTAAATCCTTTTTTCATTTCAGGATTTATTTTTCTCCCATTGGTGCCAAGTGAAAGTGTTTTCAATGTAATTTTTTTGGCTTTTTTTGAATGTGTTGTTGTGTATTCATAGGTGATATCATGCCAAACTTCTGCCATTATGCGGGCAGCACGATAATCAATTTTCTTACTCGTTTTAACGACAGCAAGAAAATTTGTTGCTGATTTATGTGAGGTTGAAGATAATTTTTTCAGGGCAGATGCCAATGCTCTTTTGTATGGTCTTTCTGAGTATTTCTCGTATTCACCGCAACCGACCAATAAAATTCTCTTATAAGGTTTTTCTTGCACTGGCAACATTCGACATTGACCTAATTTGCCGCTTATATCACCATTTTTTAGAAAATCTGAAATGATGCCGTTGTTTGCAGTATCTATGGATTGGGATGCTTTTATTAAATTCCCCTTATTGAAGATAGGAATTATCAAACAGTCTGATTTTGTTTCTGTTATTTTTTCAGTCTTAATTGTGAATTTCATCACTTCCTCTATAAATTAATATTTAATATTCATCGTCATTATAATAATAACCTGCTGGAGTATTGTATTGAAAATTGAATCAATCTAGTATTCTTTTTATCTTATGTGTAGTGTAAATAACAATAATATTTAAAACCTCAGTGTGAACTCCTTTTAGATTAATAAAAATATTTGATGTATGAGAAAGGTAATTAATCAATATCTTATTAAGGAAGTTGCCCAATCTTGGTTAGCTGTCACACTCATCTTGCTAGCTATCTTAGTTATCAACCAATTTGCAAAAATATTAGGTGCTGCATCTGCTGGAAACTACACTGGGAGTGTTATATCAGAGTTACTTTTTTTCTCAACGGTGGAATATTTAACAGTGTTAATGCCTTTGAGTACTTTTTTGGCTATCTTATTAGTTTTTGGTCGTTTGTATAAAGAAAGTGAAATGGCTGCCATGATGGCCTCTGGGATCAGTCCGATGTCACTTTATCGCCCTTTATGGATCCCAACCATTTTTTTAGCAATCACGGTAGGCGTTATTGCTATCTTTGTAGCACCAGAGGCAAGGAAAAATATGAATGAATCAAATCAGGCTGCTATGTTAAATCTAGGGATAGAATCTCTACAGCCGGGTCAATTTGTCACATTGAGAAATGGTGCTGTTCTTTATTCTGAAAAACGTTTAGAAAATAACCAATTATCAAATGTTTTTGCTCAACAAGAGCTAAGAAACGGTGTCCATGTAGTCGTTTCTAAAACTGCAGAAATTATTGATAATCCAGATAACGGTGGGGTTGCTCTGGTTTTTTACAATGGATATCTCTACGAAGGAGTGCCTGGAGATTTGGAATTTAGAATCTTAGAATTCTCCGAACATCGATTGCCATTATTGAATCCGGAGAGTAACACAGACAAAATTGATTTATCTTTAGAAAGTTTCACTAGTTTAATAGAGAAAAATACATCGGAGAGTTTGGCTGAGATTCAATGGAGAATCTCTCCAGCCATTGCGTTGGTTATTTTGGTAATACTATCTATACCTTTAAGTAAAAGCTCCCCAAGGCAGGGGCGATTTGGGGGATTAGTTATAGGTGTTTTGGTCTACATGATCTATGTAAATTGTTTAGGGGCAGCAAAGGTTTGGTTGGAACAAGGGATTATCCAGGAAGTATATGGATTGTGGTGGGTACATTTAATAGCACTTTTGGTAAGTGTCATAATGTTGCTAAGTAGTAATAGAGTATTTCAGCGCGTCTTATTTAAAGACTGACAAGAAAATGAAACTGTTCGATTTATATATTCTTAAAAATATTCTACAGAGTGTCTTAGTTGTGTTGTTTATTTTTTTAGCTCTTCTAGGGTTTTTAGAATTTATAGCCCAAGCCGATGATATTGGAATCGGTAGTTATGGACTTAATCAAGCAATCCAGTATTCATTATTAAAACTACCCAGTGCAATTTTCCAATTAATGCCAATTATTATCCTTATTGGAAGTCTTTTGGCTCTTGGTGATATGTCAAAGAATAGCGAGCTCTTGGTTCTGCTTACATCAGGAGTCTCACTTCAACGAATGTGTGTCTCAATATTTTTTTCAGGGATAGTGTTGTGTTTTTTTACCGCCAGTATAGGAGAGTATATTTCTCCAAAAATGGAGCGATATGCGGATCAATATCGAACGATCAATAAATATCAATATTCAAGACTTGGTGATACTGGAGGTATTTGGCTGAGAGAAGGAGATAAAATTATCCATATTAACTTACTGAAAGAAAACAAAAGTTTTGGGAATGTAAGCATTTATCAATTAGCAGGACATAATAAATTATCAAAAATTTCTAGAGCATCATCAGCTGGTATTGATGATTACAATCAATGGATTTTGAGTAATTTAAGTGAAACTGTTTTCGACAGTGATGGGATTACTGATGATTATTCACGCTATAAAATAGAAAAAACAAAACTCAATAGAGATCTTGTGAATCTGACTATTGTTAAATCCGAGGATCTCAATATTGTTGAGCTTTATAGATTTATTAACTATCTAGATAGTAATGATTTAGATTCTTCACCATATCGTATGGTTTTTCACTCAAGAATAGCGTCTTTACTAGCTATTCCAATTATGTGTTTACTTGCTCTGCCTTTTTCATTGGGGTTCTTAAGGAAGAAAGGCATTGGCTTTAGAATTATGTTAGGAGTAATGATTGGTTTGTTCTACTTTTTACTGCAACGAACATTAACTGAGAGTGCCGTGGTTTATAATTTTGAGCCATTCTTGGTAGGTTGGTCGCCAATTCTACTACTAATAATATTTGTCTTTAGTTTATTCAAAGTTATTAAACAATATAATTAGGAGTTTTATCGAGGTGCTAGGTTTAAACAAAAAACTATTATTACTAGTTTTAGGTGTTGTGGTGCTCAGTGGTTGTGCAATGAGTGAGGAGGGTATCTTGTCTTCAATAATGAATTCCAGTAACAATATAGACCAAAAAAAAACCATTGAAGAAATTGAAATAGAAATTAATTCTAGTCTGAAGGATATTGAAAATTTAGAGAAACAAAATGAGGAAAAATTCAACGAGTTAGCTTCTAGAATAAACCAATTAGAACAAATTCTATTCCAGTTAGTAAAAGATCTCCAAACAGATAATGAATCAGATACTAAAGTCATGGTACTTAACCAAAGTAAAAATGACTTAGGAAGGGAAGAATATCAATTGGCTTTCGAATTACTTAAAGATGAAAATTATGAAACCGCAAGAGATTCTTTCATTGAGTTTATTCGTTTGTATCAAGATAGCGATTTTGTTGACGATGCAAAATATTGGTTAGGTGAAACATACTATGCGCAAAGGTTTTTTACACAAGCTTTGAAGGAGTTTGAGGAGGTTCTTACTAAATTTCCTAACTCTGGGAAAATTCCAGAGGCATTACTAAAAAAAGGTTTTTGCTATTTTGAATTGGGTGAAGTTGAGAAATCAAGACAGCTTTTAAAGAGTGTTGTCAACCAGTACCCTGATAGTTCCGTTTCTCGGTTAGCAGTCCAAAAACTTAAAATGATTGTTAGCGTTACAGAATAGTAGATGCTTAAAAAAAATAGCTTAAGAATCACTGAAATCTTTTCTTCTATTCAGGGAGAAACATCAAAAGTTGGATTGCCAACTGTCTTTATTAGACTTACGGGATGCCCACTAAGATGCCACTATTGTGATACTAGTTATGCATTCAATGGGGGTGAATTGATGCAACTAGTAGCCGTTATTCAAAAGGTAAAAGAACTTGGGTTTAAAGATGTGTGTATTACAGGCGGAGAACCTTTAGCTCAAAATGATAATACAAAACATCTTCTTAAAGAACTGGCTGATTTGGGGTTTGAGGTCAGTCTTGAAACTGGAGGTTCAATTAGTGTTGCAGGCATTGACGAGAGAGTAAAAATAATTATGGATATTAAGTCCCCTGATTCCGGTGAAGTAGCTAATAATCTCTGGAAAAATATAGAGTTATTAAAAGCATCAGATGAATTAAAAATAGTCATTTGCAGTAGGGAGGACTATCTTTGGTCTAGAGATATCATTGATCAGTATCATATCAATGAGAAATGTCAGATTCTCTTATCTCCATGTTCAGGGACATTAGAGCCAAGACAGCTTGCAGAATGGATTTTAGAGGACCATATTCCAGCAAGATTCCAAATGCAGATACATAAGATTTTATGGAATAATCAACCAGGAAAATAACATTATGACCAAAGCTGTTGTTTTATTGTCAGGGGGAATGGATTCTGCAACAGCATTGGCTGTGGCAAAAACAGATGGTTGCGATTGTTATGCTTTGAGTATTGATTACGGCCAGAGACACAAGTATGAATTGACCGCAGCTAAAGTAATTGCTGATGATTTAGGTGTTATCGAACATAAAATTATTACTATTGATTTAAGTGCTTTTGGTGGTTCAGCATTAACTGATCAAAATTTACCAATTCCTGTAGAGGAATCCACTGGTATACCTATCACTTATGTTCCAGCAAGAAATACTATTTTTTTCTCCCTAGCCTTAGCATGGAGCGAAACTATAGAAGCGGAGCTAATTTACTCTGGAATCAATGCAATTGATTACTCAGGCTATCCTGATTGCAGGCCTGAATATATAGTTGCTCTTCAAGACTTATTTGACCTGGCCACTAAAAAAACTGTAGAGGGACATAAAATCCATTTAAAAACACCATTGATAGATCTCACAAAGACTGAGATTATTTCTTTGGGAAGAAGTAAAGGTGTTGATTTTTCAAAAACAGTTTCTTGTTATCAAACCGATGAAGATGGAAGATCTTGTGGAATTTGTGATTCGTGTAGGCTCAGGATTAAGGCTTTTAAAGACTTGCAAATTGAAGATACTATTGAATACGTTAAAAGAAATTCGACTGTTAAATGAGTTTTTTATTTATTTGCCTTGAGGTATTATTCAACCGCATTTCATACTTTTACCGGGCCGTTAGCTCAGTCGGTAGAGCAGCTGGCTTTTAACCAGTTGGTCGAAGGTTCGAATCCTTCACGGCCCACCAGCTTGAATAGATGAATCGAAATACAAGAAAATACTGGAAGGTCTCTGCTGTTACAGCAATGGTTTTTTTTGTAATACTAGTTCTAATCTTTATTAATTCATTGTAAATTTTTATGAAAGAATCAATTAATGTTTTTGGAGAGCCTCTCAGAGAATGTAGCAACTCTCCGATGACAGGTTTTTTTAGAAATGGATGCTGTGACACCTCTGATGAGGACTTTGGCAGTCATACAGTTTGTATAATTGTTACAAAAGAATTTCTATTATTCTCTGCCTCGGTTGGTAATGATTTATCCACACCTATGCCTGCAATGGGATTTTCAGGTTTAAACCCTGGAGACCAATGGTGTCTCTGTGCGCCAAGATGGCAAGAAGCTTTGGAAGCTGGAGCCGCTCCAAAAGTTTTATTGTCTGCCACTCATCAAGGGGCACTTGAATACATTGACATCAAGTATCTGAAACAATTTGCCATTGATTTAAACTAAGTTTTAAAAGCAAGCTGTAATTTTGATTTAGAATATAATAAAAATTAATACGATTGGATGAATGATTGAGAAGAGGTAAATGAAAACTAGACTATTTTTATCACTTGCTTTCGTTTTTTTAATGCAAGGATTTTTTTCTTTGCAGGCTGATTACTCTGACCAAGCAGAACGATTGGATGCATTGACACCTGATAACAGAATAATTGCTGAGGATTTGATGTCTTTTATGAAGGCATCCGATGACCAATATTTTTCTTGGGTAGAAACAATCAATAAACAATCAATTACCGATGAAAACTTTGATTGGATTACTGAATATTCTGATTTTAATGTCAAAGTTATGAGAGGAGATGTGGTAGAGAAGATAGGAAGAATGCTATCAGAGGGTAAATTGACTGCCCCAGGAAGGGGGAATAAAGATCTAGTTTGGGGTCGATTCTATTCTATAGACATTCATCCAAAAACACCTTTAGTGGGAATGTTACATGCAACTATTGTTTTACAATTCTTTGAGGACAATTCTGTGGCTACTGGTGGATGGCTTGACATGATGCCAGGAACAAGAATTCCTGAGGATCTGGAATTTTTAAGACAGGTTACCGATAATTATTTTGCAAAGAATGGTGCAAACCCATCCTTATACCGGAGATTAGTTTGCAAAGGAACTGAGGACACCATCGAGTATTGGCGCAGGAAACCTTCCTGTTCTGGTGTGAGTTTTTACGGTCCACCTGTCTTTAGGGAAAGTGGTGAGAAAAGCTATCAATTTATTAAAGGGATGTTCACGGAATTTGTGGATGCTTATTTGCAACTGGTTGAAAGAAGGATGAATGATAGATTCACCAATGAAGATCTCTTGGCCCAAGAGGAAATGCGAAAGCGCTGGCTAATTGATCAGCTATTCTCAGATCCATATGCTAGTAAAATTGTACCTTTCGAGGTTTGGTCAACTGCCAATATGCCTCCAACAGTAAGATTTTAATGGAAAATAGTATAAAAATAGATAATGAATATGAGGATCCTAATAGATTCTTTTGGTATTTCATCTATGCTTCCATAACCATTGTTACTGCTTTACCTTTACTGGGATTAAGGATAAGTGATTTTGGAATCAATTACTTATTTTTGCTTGTGGTCCATGAGATGGCGGCATTTTTATTTTTTGGACACACATTGTTTTCTAATATTTGGGCTATGCAGATTCGTTTTAATCAATCAACTGAAGTGGGTGTTTGGGCGAGAGCATTTTTAAGAAAACTTGCTCTATCAATTACCATGACTACCTCAATTATTATCCCAGTTGTGGGACTCATGCTTATAGAAACGTGGGGAGGGCTTCATAATGCGGCTTGGGCATGGAATGCTTATTTAGCATTTTGGATTATGGGAGCCGTAAGTATTACTCCAGATGTTATTAGATATGGAAGAAACAGGAATGCTGGTGACCCTAAACATGGGATGGCCAGCGGTTTAATTAGAGGGAATATAGCTTTACTTTTAACCATCTATATTTTCTTGTGTATGGTTGTAAAGATTGCTTGGGTGACGCCCTTTCCAAAATTAACTATATTTTAAATTCTTAGAAAGAAACCCCTTAATTAGTTGCTAATTCACTGCTTGCTGTTTCATCGCCTCAGAATTTGCTGTAGCTTGGGCCAATCCGTTTTTGATATTATCTTGTTGAGTGATCGGCTCATAAAGAGGTCCAATATCTGGATCAACAAATTGAGACAGGGGTTTGACAATGTGGTCTCCATCAATGGCACAAAACCGAGCAATAGAATAGCGTATCCACTGCACAGGAACGACTCTGTGATTGCTGGCTTTTATTTTTCCATTAGTCATGCGTTCAATCATATCTCCAATATTGACGACAACCTCATAAGGACCTACGTCAACACCAAGCCATTCGCCTTTCTGGTTCTGAATTTCTAGTCCTAAGTTCGTTTGTGTCAGCAGTGTAAAGACTTCATAGTCTGTATGAGCGCTGATTCCATAAAGGTTTGCTTCAGGTTCATCTTCTACACAGGGATAGTAAATTAACCTCATCGTTGAAGGGGATCGCTCGGTCATTTTTGATGTTATGTAATCTTTTTCAAGATCAAGTGCATGTTCAAGGGCTCTTGCAAATGTTTGTTCTAGCGCTGTAAATGTTAGGTAATAATTATAAACATGTTTCCTGAATTCAGGCATCTTTGGCGGCCACAGGTTGGGACCATAATTTTCATGCTCATGATCAATCTCTGTAATCTCATAACATAAATCAAAGGCAGAACACGTGGCTTTTGTATTTGCTAAATAAGCTGGTTCTTGTCCACACGGCGACCATCCTCTCCCAAAGTGAGCGTTTCGGTAATGAGCCGACTGTTTTCTTGGATCATCATCATCCAAGCTGTGAAAGATTTTAGATTGCTCATAAGCATTGTCAATAATCTCTTTTGGTATCTTGTGATCAATTAAGATCAGAACCTCATTTGCATACAAGGCTTCTTTGAGAAGATCTATTTCTCTTTGTGCAGCTTTGCTGTCAATGTCGATTTGAAAATTTTTAAAACTGAGTTTTTTCAATATGTGTTTCACTCATACTTATTGCAATTAGAGACTATATAATACTTTAATATAAATACTATATAACGATTACGGAATTGCTTTTATTTAGATCATGATAGCGGTTCTAGAGGGAGTAAAGTTGGACAAGGAAATCATTAAAATTAAAAAGACACTCAACCAAAGTATGGATATATCAATACTTGAAGTTGAAGATCAAGGTCACTTACATCAAGGACATAAAGCTGCTGTGGAGGGGAAACTGCATCTAAAAATGATCATTGTTTCTGATGAATTTATAAATTTAAATCCTGTTGAAAGACATCAAAACATATACTCTATTCTGGCTGATTTTCTTGCTGGTAGACTCCATGCATTAAGTCTTGAAACATACACTATCAAAGAATATAGCAATTTGAGGGAGATCTAATTTTTAATGGCAATGACACCGGCATGGTCTTTAGCATCTTTGTCCTCATTATGAGAAAAACCTAGAAAGGTTGATTCAAGAATTTTAAATCCAGCATCTCTACATTCACGGGCTAGCGTTTCAGGATCCAGGCAATTCATGTAAGGAGTCATCCCTGAGGGTAATTCTGGGATAGGTAGACATTGCAAGACATCCTCTATAAGTCCAGGGAAGAGCTCACCCGCTGCTTTTCTTTTTTTAAATTCTGGTAGAAATTTTTGCCATGGACCTGAAAAACAAGTATCGGTAACAAAATATACCTTTCCCTTAGGTCTGAGCCATCTATACATTTTTGTCAAGGTCGTTTTAAGATCATCAGGCATTAAAAAATGCAAAGTTCGGGAACAATGAATAGTTGTGAACATTTCGTCTTTAAAATTAATTTCTGGCAATGTTCCTTTTTTAGTTTTTAGTCTGGGTAGATCTTCTTTAGGAGTTTCCTTGATAAGAATATCCAGGTGTGCTTGATCCATGTCGCTTGCCAATACGTGCAATCCATTTTGCAGTGCTGCCAGTGTAGCTACTCCGTAAGCACAGCCCATGTCTAGAGATAATCCATCCAGTCCATTGGATTCTTCCACAAATCTTCGTGATATGTCATTGAGATCTTCTTCCATGAAGCCTCTCTTATTCAGCGTTGGAATTAGACCAGGAAAGAGTGGTTTAGGAATGTTTGTTATACCTTTTGTTTGTGCAAAAGGATCAGTTAATTTTGTAATGCTAGAATTACGCTTTTCTCTTTGACTAGCTTGATGGTCAGGTTTTTTCATTTTCCATTATTTGTTTATGAAATTCTGAAAACTCTGGGTGTACATTTTTCTCATATAAACGTGTCATGAAACGCTCAACAATTGGTGTGATGACAGGGATTCTTGGTTGTTTCTGGTAGAGTTCTTTCATATAAATGAGGGGTGTTTTGTGACTTTCTGCATAAGTAATAAATTTCCAACCATCCTCTTTCTTTCTCAGGACAGCAGAGACTCTCGCATCCCCGCCCCAAGCCTTCATTGGACCCCGTATTTTCATATCGTGCCTTATCCACCCAGCAGCAAAAACCAGATCGTCAGATAACCGTTTAACTTGAATATCATAGAATCTCATTCGGATTGCTTCTATCATCCTTTTGCCTGGTATTGGTTCCCAATATTTCTTTAATGCTTCCCAACCGATCTTCCAGTTCGATTGTTCTTCAGCTAAATAAAAAGGAGAGGGATCTTCTTGATCCCAGAGGTTTTTGAGGTTGCCGTATTGTTGTGAGTCCCAAATCTTTTCCGCATCACGAAAAACATTTTCAATCTCAATTTGTAAATCATCCATGTAATATTCCTTAAACTGAATTCATTTTGCATGGATTGTTTGGTTTTGGCTATAGAAAATAGCTAGCAGTTGCAGTTAAGATATAATGATCATACAGATAAAAATGGAGAAAAAAATTGACTGAGTTTGGTGTTGTCATGGAACCAGTTCCAAGATGTTCTGCAGAAATGGCTGCACGTATTGAGCAAATGGGATTTAACTCTGCACTGTGTCCAGATACCCAAAACCTCTCTGCTGATCCTTATGGTCAACTGTCATTAATGGCCAACCAAACTAAAACTTTGAAAATAGGAACAGGGGTCACACATCCAGTTACTCGTGAAGCAGCAGTCACAGCTTCAGCAATGGCTACACTACAAGAAGAATCAGGTGGAAGAGTTATCTGTGGTATAGGTCGGGGTGATTCTTCGGCAGCCCACATAGGCAAGAAGCAAGCAACAACTGAGGAATTGAGAGACTATGTATTAAGACTGAAGTCCTATTTTAATGGTGAAGCAGTCGATGTGGGCACAATGCAATCACCGATTCGTTGGATTGACCCTAAGATTATTCAGCCAGTGCCTATTGATATTGCATGCACTGGACCCAAGACAATTGCTATGGCTTGTGAAGTTTCGGATCAAATCTCATTCGCAGTAGGGAGTGCTAAAGAAAGACTTCGTTGGGCCATTAAAACAGCAGAAGAGCATCTTGAGAGAATAGGGAGGTCTCGAGAGAGCATCAAGATTGGGGCTTATATAAATTTAATATGCGATTATGATGAAAAGAAAGCAATTTCTTTGGCAAGAATGTTAGCAGGGATGGTAGCTCACTTTACTGCCATGAAACAAGCACCAACAGAACATTTACCTAAGCAGTTAAAACCAATTACTGAAAAACTACAAACTGAATACGATATGAAAAACCATTCTAGCGAAAAAGGGGAGCATCTTGAGCTGATTGATGATGATTTTATTGAATGGTTTTCAATCGCTGGTCCTCCTCAAAAGTGTATTGATCGATTGGGTGAACTGATAGAAATGGGTTTGGATTATATTTATTTATTGGGAGGATCCCCTGTCCCAGAACCGAGAGATCTTCGTTTAAAAGCTATGGTTGATCAGACAGAGATCTTTGCTAAAGAAGTTCTGCCAATATTTAAATAAAGCTAAAATTTATAGTCTAAGGAAAGGTTGATGAGTCGACCTCGGGGGTCATGTAGCCTCGTATCAAAGCTAAAGTCTGGTGAATCATAAAGCAGTGGTGCCGATTCATCAAAAGCATTCATTAAATGTAGTCCTAGTTTTAGTTCATTGTTATTTATTTCAAGAGTTTTACTGGCTCCAATATCAAATACCAACGAAGAATCGACTTTATTTTCATAACCACTAGAAATAGCGGCTGCAGGTAAAGGTCTTAGATTCTTATAGCCATCCAGATATCTAGCATTAATCGAATAACGAATTTCATTATAGGTTAAGCCAAAGAATGAGTTTAATCTAAGTCGAGGAAGTGAGTGCGTATGTGCATTATAATTAAATTTTCCGACCCTATTAACCATATGTTCTTCATGTCCTCCTTCCTCTTCCCCTTCATGACCTTCCTCTTCTTCTTCATGTTCTGGTGTTAGGAACTTAAAGAGATGAGTGGCATTGATCCCTAAATCCAAAAGAACACCGTTGGTTAGTGTTTTCTTATAATCTAAGCTGAAATCTAAGCCTTTAACTTTTGTTTTCTCTTCATTGAAGAATGATGTGCTAACCGCTGTTATATCCCCGTATTCATTCCTTTGAATATCTGGGTTATCAGGGTTTTCAGTAATTTTTGCTTGAGCATCTTCGAGTTCAAGTCGGTCTTTATAATTTATTTTCCATAAATCTATTGATAGAGAAGCATTATCACTAATATCCCAAAGTAAACCCAAATTTGTATTAGTCGAAGTAGCTGGTTTTAGATTTGAGTTTCCAACCTGGATAACCCTTACAAAAAGTGAACTAGATTGCTCAACACCATTGATGACATCTCTTACACCACCTAATGCAATTTCAGAACTATATAACTGAGCCATTGATGGTGTTGAGAATGAAGTTCCCACTGAACCCCTTAACAATAATTCATCAGTGGGTCTAAAATTAAGTGATAATTTAGGATCAAAAGAAGAATCATTTTCTACTTTTTCATACCTGGTGGCAAAGATAAGATCAAAACGATCTGAAAAAACCTTTTCTATTTCAAAAAAAATGGCTTTTTTGTCCCTATTCGATGCAATATTTTTACCACCACCTAGAAATAAAAGATCGGCACCTTTGATCAGATTTCCTGATTGATCAAATTCAGATCTTGCTAATTCATTATATTTAACATTAAGAGACTCATCATTTAGCTGCATCCCAATCGCAAAATTATTTTTATTAATTTTAGTTCTAAAGATGGCATCAAGAGATGTTAATTTGCCAGTTCTTAAACTTTGTTCTGAGCCCTTTATGTATTGGATAAGATCTGATGGGTTTGATAATGGGTCAAAGATATTCCACATTTGATTGCCGTTTGAACCTCCTTTGCCTGCGATTGCATTTTCCATTCTTGAATTGATGGTATCTGGTCGATTATGAAAATTTTCATGCTTACTTTGAGTGATTGATAGCTCTAGATCAGAGTTGTCCTTAATAAAAAAATTAACAACACCGCTTATATGATATTGGTCAATATCTTTAGGAGAGAATGGAGAAGGGAACGATGATCCTAAAGGTCTTCCGTACCATGTTACTGGAACATTAAAAGGACTACCGCCTTGTCCTGGTTGTATCTTTCTCGACATAAAAGAAAGGGCTGGATATGAGGGGGACTGAGGATTGTCATTTACATCAATATTGGCACCAATTGCCGTGATTTTATAACTTAAATTTTCATTTATTTTCTTATAACTTAGGTAGAATTTTTTATGATCCTCGTCATTAACAATATTAAATCTTGTTCCATAGAGAAATTTGCAAAATGATCCAACTAAAACTCCTCCATTTGTCTCACAATTTGGATCTGGTACCCATTGACCGGATGTATATGCCCCCGCATAGCCACCTAATAAAACTGTATCTGCCTCACTCACTTTAAATGTATTGCCTAGAGTGCTTAATCCATTTTCAGCTATTCGAGGTATATCTGATGATGAAAGAGGGCTTCTGTCTAGAAAATTCATGGCTAACACTAGGTTTGAATTTCCAAAGTCTTTACCAAATATGATTCCTAGAGTTTTATCAGACTGATCATAGTCTGATGTTTCTTGATGACCTAAACTTATTTTTGTTCCAATAAACTCATCATGGGTAATGAAATTAATAACTCCGGCAACCGCATCACTTCCGTAAAGAGAGGTGGCTCCTTCTTTAAGGATCTCAATTCTTTTAAGAGCAATTTCTGGAATAATATTTACATCAATATATCCTTCACCTTCATGAGACGGGGTTCCTGCAAATGTTTGTCTTTTATTATTAAGTAAAACTAATGTTGAGGCATGATCTAGTCCTCTTAGAGTGATTGCAGACATTCCTTGATCAACTCCGTCGAGAGTGTTGGATTGAAAATGTGATCCTGATGAACTTGCTAGATATTTACTTATTTCACCAACGGTTGAGATATTTAGATTATTGAATTCAGTTTCATCCACAACCTCAACACTGATTTTCTCAGATTTTGAATCGATATAACTTCCGGTGACAGTTATTTCTTCAATATTTTGTGCAAATAAATTATTTGAAATTAAAACGCTAAAAATAGTGTATAGATATAAATTATGTTTCATGGAGTCCTCCTTAGATTAAAAAAATTTAGTTATTGCAAATCTAAATTTTTGGAGGTGCCCTTGATTGAAAGTCCTTAGAATTAGTTGAGATAAATTTATTTCTTATCTCAGTGATTAAAATTGATGAAAGATAGTAGTTACTATCAAGAGATTTAGTTTTAAGCGGTTGTGAAGCATCATTGTTGCAAAGTTGACATTCAATTTGTTCACTTTGATCATTTAAATCAATATGATCTATAGGGTGAACAGTGGAGATTGCAAGGAATACAAGTCCCACAATTAACAAAATATTATTACCTTCTAAAACCTTCATAATGTTAATAATAAGTAAAAAAATCTTAATACTCAATCCCACCATGAAGTATTTAATTACTTATTGTTTTAAATGTTAAATCGATGTAATTTTAGGCTAGACTATTTAGCGATAATTAATCAAGAGAACTAAAAACATGGATTTGAGAAAACTTTTACCTATAACGATTCTAGTACTATTTTCCCAAGCAGGATTTTCACACGACAGTGAATGTTTAAATTTGGACGGCCAAGAATTCAGCCGACCATGTATTGAGAGACTCATTCCAAGATCACTTGATGCAGAGAACAATATGCTCACACCGATGGAAAAACCATTGATAGTAGTCATCGGAGCATCAGGCAGGACGGGTAGGTTTGTTCTTGAGGGTCTAGCTAACAAAGATGTTCGCATCCGTGCACTATCCAGAAACATTGAAAGAGCAAGTGCAGATATTAGTGGGAATTATGAGTGGGTCCAAGCTGATGTGACCCAGCCAGAGACTTTAGTTATGGCATTTCAAGGTTCCGATATTATTATCTCAACGATAGGAGCTAAACCTGGAAAGGGACCAGATGGACCAGAATCTGTGGTTTACAAAGGGGTTATAAATTTAGTCGATGAAGCAAAAAGAGCAGGGGCTCAACATATTATTTATATGTCCTCCATTGGAGCCGGCGGTGCTGAAAATTTCAGTACAACTTTCTTGAATCTATTTATGAATAAAACCTTGAAATGGAAGTCTTTGGGCGAAGAGTATATGCGCAATAGTGGAATAGATTTTACCATCATCAGACCGGGTGGTTTACGAGGTGAACCTGGTGTGAGTGGGATTAAATTTGGTCAAGGTGATGAAATCATGGGATATATTCCTCGAGAGGATGTTGCCGAGGTTATGATTGAATCTGCCTTTAATCTAGATGCAGTCAACAAAACTTTCGAGATCATTAACGATGAAAACCTTCCTGTGGGAGCCTGGAGAGACGAGTTTAAGAATTTGAAGACCGGAGAATATGGGACGATTGCATCTGGCAACTTGCCCGTTTCTTACTGGGTAGCATTGTTCGTTTTATTAATCTTAATCGTTGTTTTGATTCGTAGGAGAAGAATGAGAAAAAAGGCTGCCTAAACGATACCTTCATCAACTAATTTCTTGATTTCTTGATCATTTTTTCCTAAGAGTTCCGATAACACTTCATGGGTGTGTTCACTCAGTTTTGGCCCTGACCATTCAGTACTTCCTGGTGTTTCTGTTAATAAAGGAATCATTGCCGGTATCTGCAGTGTTCTGCCATTGGCCTCGACTTCTTGGAACATCCCTCTGGCAATATAATGTTCATCTTTCATCATATCTTCAACACTGTAGATTGGACCTGCGGGTACGGAGGCTTCATCCATCACAGATAAGATTTCCTCAGAAGTATGTTTAGATGACCACTCTAGTATTGCATCATCAATTTCTTTTTCATGCTTTACACGGCCTTCATTATGTTTAAATCTAGGGTCTTCTGCCATGTTGGGTTCGCCGATGGCTATCATCAGTCGTTTAAAAATAGAATCCCCATTACCACCAATAATAACGTGTTTTTTATCCAAGGTTAGATATGTATTGGTAGGTGCTATACCAGTGATTGTAGATCCAGATGGTTCTCTGATTGCGCCACATCCAGAGTATTCTGGCACCACAGCTTCCATGAGATTGAAAACCGATTCATAAATAGCTGTATCTACAACCTGGCCTTTATTATTAGGATCTTTTTCCCTTTGGATGTAGGCCAACATAACTCCCATGGCAGCATGCAAGCCAGCTAGAGTATCCCCGATACTCAAGTTGGGTCTGACGGGAGGCCTATCTGCAAAGCCATTAACGTATCTGAATCCACCATATCCTTCACACACTGAAGCATAACCTGGAAGATGAGAACGAGGACCTGTTTGTCCATAGCCTGATATTCTTGCAGTAATTAAACCAGGGTTGTCTTTTTTTAAATCATCAGGTCCCATCCCCCATTCTTCTAATTTCCCAGGTTTAAAATTCTCTATTAAAACATCCGATTTCATAATTAAATCTTTGGCTATTTGTCTACCTTCTTCCGTTTTTAAATTTAATGTAATTGATTTTTTATTTCGAGAAACACTATGCCACCAATAGGATGTGTTATTTTCAGTGAGCCGCCAATATCGAACTGGATCTCCTGTGGGAGGTTCAATTTTTATTATTTCTGCTCCATAGTAACCAAGAACGCTCCCTGTAAAAGGACCAGCAATCAGCTGTCCCATTTCAATGACTCTCATGCCATGGAGTGGTTTATTGTTATTAGTTGCATTCATTGTTTACATCAATATTACTGACAGTATTCTATTCAATATTCTTATACCATGATGATATAGCATTTCCAATTTCATCCGGTACATCTTCCTGGATGAAGTGAATGCCTTTGACCGTAGTTTCTGTTTGATTCTTCCAACTTCTACAAAAATCTCTAATTCTCCCTGTGGTAATTGCACCAGGTTCTGCATTGATGAACAACTTGGGTAGGTCATTTGTTTGCATCCATTCAGCATATTGATTAACAATTGCACAGACATTTTCAGGATAGTTGTTTATAGGTATTTCTCTCGGCCATGACAATGTGGGTCTTCTGTCTTCACCCTCATTAGTAAAAGGTCTTCTGTATTCTTCCATTTCTTCATCACTTAGCTTTCTGATGATTGAACCGGGAAGTACTCTTTCAACAAAGTAATTTTTTTCTAACACCAAACTTTCTCCAGCATCAGACCTAAAACCTTGAAAAATACCTTTGGCTTCATCCTGCCAATCCTCCCAAGTCATTTCTTTTACAATTGCTTCCATATAGGTAATTCCCTTAACCGACTCAGGGTTGTGATAACACCAATTAAAACCCAATGCTGAACCCCAGTCGTGGAGAACAAAAGTGATATTCTTACCATTGGTTAGAGATTCTATAGCAGCACTAACATAATGATAATGTTCTTCAAATCGATAGGAGTTCTCATCAGGATTGTCTAGTTTATCCGAGTCTCCCATCCCAATCAGATCAATACAAACACACCGACCCTGAGATTCTAAATAGGGAGTAATATTTCGCCAGAGATAGGAAGAAGTCGGGTTTCCATGGAGAAAAATAATAGGATCTCCAGATCCAGATTCTGTATAGGCTAAGCGCTTACCATTGACGGAAATTCTTTTCTTGTTTGATGCAAAAGCAGTCATTCCGATTCAATAGCTTTTGCGACAAGATCGATCAATTCATTTTCATTATTGAGATTCATAGTATCTGATGCTTGAACAGTGTAACCGTATTGTTTTGCAATGGCCTGATACTTTGCTTTTCGGTAATCAAGCAGCCTTGGAAAAATCCAACGAACAAACTCATCTGGATCCATTGATTCATGATCTCCACCCGTTTCTTTCTGATAGACCTCTAAATTATTTACTAGGAAATCGTGATTATAATAGAGAGGTTTTGGATGATTTTTTGATCGTTCAATTAATGTTTGCCTCACTTCGTCATTTTCTTCAATGTATAGAATGACTGTATGGTTTACTAATGCATCCATTGCTTCGCTATCGATCAGTTCACAGATGCTGCCACCGGCATCATTGATAAAATGATCATAGCCATAAATTCTACTGGATTTTTCAATAAAATCGGGAACATCCTTCATAGCATTAATTTCTGCACTTTTATGGAGTTCTTGTCTTATTGAGAACTCTTTTAGTGTTAATCCCCCCTTGGATGGAGCGCCAATTTTTCCTAGAAAAGATGATATTGGAGCGAGGTTATCAACTGTGATATTGCTAGAAATATAGATAGAGTCAGTCTTGAGCAGTGTTCTCAAAAAAGGAACTTCCATCGCTCTTTCTTTGATATTATCTAGAATAGGTTCTTCTAGGTATTTTGTTCCAATTCGATAGTCTCCAGAGTAATGAAACCAATTAGCTTTGGGGAGTTTGTTTGCAAGTGTTGTTTTGCCAATACCTGACATTCCCATTAAGGTTATCGCTTTATGAGGCTCATTAATGAATTCCGATGCAGTTGTTTTCATGGTTGTATTGTTCTGGCAATTAAACTATCTAGCAATAACTGTTTAATCGATTGTTCTATTTCATATTGTCATTTTGATATAAAAGACTCAATATAGCCATATTTACAGATTGGTTCTGTTTGTATGTAAATGTGTTGTGAAAAGAGTATCATGGTCAACTTTTTAATGGCATAAAAATATTAGTACTGAGGGTATATAAAAAGATGGTTAAAGAGATTTGGCAAGTTTATAAATTTGGTGGGAGCAGTTTAGCAGATGGGCAATGTCTGCTAACAGTCAACCGAATTATCCATCAAAATAAGAGCTCTAATCTTATTGTTGTGGTTTCTGCAATGGCAGGGATGACCGATCAACTCGTGGATTACTCTAAATCAAAAGATAATTCAATTTTGCTCAAAATAGAAGATCGATACCGAAGGACACTTCAAGAAACCATTCATGAAAAATCAATTATAAAAAGCCTTGAAGATGAGTTTAGGAATGATTTGAATACCATAAAGGAACTTGCACAATCATTTTCAACAGAAAAGATAAGTATAGAAGAAAATCAAGTGCTAGGTTTTGGTGAACTATGGTCCTCCAGGCTTATTCAAGGTATTTTAAGTCAAGCATCTTCAAGCGATCTAAATGACAGAGATTTGCATCTGATTAATCCTTTTGATGTTATTACTCTTTATCCTACAGATATGGGTGCCAATGTAGATTGGGCAGAGTCAGAGAAATCTTTTAATAAAGTATTCTCTGGTAGGAATGGAATATTTGTTATGGCAGGCTTTATTGCAAAAAATTCAGATTCTGTACCCACGAATTTAGGTAGAAATGGCAGCGATTATTCAGCATCAATCATAGGTTCACTGGCTAAGGCTAGGTCCGTTTCTATCTGGACGGATACTGACGGCATTATGACAGCTGATCCTAATCAAATTCAAACAGCAAAAACCATTGAGCAAATGTCTTATGACGAAGCAATAGAGTTAGCTTATTTTGGAGCTGAGGTAATACATGAAAAAACAATGCTACCATTGATGAATAAAGGGATCCCTATTTACATTCGGAACACATTCAACCCTGAATCTCAAGGAACTGAAATTTCATCTAAGGTCAATGGTGTTAATAGCGTTAAAGGGATAACAACCATTGACAATATTATTTTGGTAAATGTTGAAGGCTCAGGGATGATAGGTGTCCCAGGAACAGCAAAGCGATTATTTTCATGTCTTAGCGATGCTGGAATATCAGTCATACTCATAACACAAGCTAGTTCAGAACATTCAATTTGTTTTGCTATAGATGACAAGTATTCAGATCAAATTGAAAGCGTTCTTCAAGTGGAATTTAACATCGATTTCCAAAATGGAAATCTACAACAGCTCCAAATACAAGAAAATTGCAGCATTATTGCTGTAGTTGGATCAGGAATGACGGGAACAAAAGGTATCGCAGCTCAATTTTTTAAAGCAATTACTCAATCAGAAGTTAATATAATGGCTATTGCACAGGGCTCTTCAGAAAAAAATATTTCTGTAGTGGTAAAAAAGGACGATTTAAATCAAGCAGTTCAATCCGTTCACAATGCCTTTTTTACAGGCAAAACTGAACTAATTATAGCTCTAGTTGGTTTTGGTAATGTGGGACAAGAATTTTATCATCAAGTGGAAGCACAAAAAGACAAAATTTTTAAAGATTTTAACTTGGAGATTAATTTTGTGGCTATCGCAAATTCATCCCATATGATTCTAGACGAAGATATTTCCGAGTCTGATATAGCTTCATTAATTGCAAAAGATCAATCATGTCAAGCATCTAAAGTTGAAGATATTATTGATTTTCTAGAGAAAACACCTGCAGATCTTAAGGTTTTTATTGATTGTTCAGCAAGTGATACGATTCCAGATCTCTATACGGAGTGTTTCCAATCAGGAATAAATGTCATTACGGCAAATAAGAAGGGTTTAAGCGGACCTTTAAGTCGTTATAGGGATATTATGAGATCTGCTAAAAACAATAAACGTACTTTTTTATATGAAACCACTGCAGGAGCTGCTCTACCGTTTATAAAATCAGTAAAAGATATTTCAATCTCAGGAGATGTAATCGAGGAAATAGAAGGAGTGTTTTCAGGGACATTGGCCTATTTATTCAATTCTTTCGATGGATCTAAACCATTTTCAAATATCGTCTCAACTGCCAGAGAACAGGGTTATACAGAGCCAGATCCTAGAGATGATCTGTCAGGAATGGATGTCGCAAGAAAATTAGCAATTTTAGCAAGAGAAATGGGACTAAACATTGAAGTCAAGGATGTTGAAATAGAAAATCTAGTTAGTCAGAATCATAGTGATCTTAGTGTTGTAGATTATTTAAAAGAAATGGTAAATGATGATTCAATAATGGAGAAAAGATATAAACAAGCCAATCATGACGGGAAAGTTCTTTGCTACCTAGCTCGTCTAAACGCTGATGGCAAGGCCTCAGTAAAATTGGAAGCTTTGAGTAAAGAGCATCCATTTTCTCGATTAGAGGGTACAGAAAATATCATAAAATACAAAACTAGGCGTTATTCAAAACACCCTCTAGTGCATCGCGGGCCAGGGGCAGGACCAGAAGTAACTGCTGCTGGTATATTTGGTGATTTATTAGCTTTTTTGAACACTCATTAGCCTAGAAAATTAACCAATAATGAGATACATCAGTACAAAGGGCCATTCTATCCCCTCGATAGAAGATGCTTTGTTCAGTGGCACTTCTACAGACGGGGGCCTGGTAATGCCTGAGTCAATCCCAGAAGTTAAGATTAATGACTTTAGTCAGTTTTTGAGTTACCAGGAATTTTCTCATCAAATATTATTACCTTATTTTGCAGGCTCAAGTGTAGAAAATGAATTAGAAGATATCGTTAACAAAGCTTTTAATTTTCCATTAATTAACAAAGATTATTTTGAAAAAGATCTTCAGTACTCTGTTCTTGAATTGTTCCATGGACCAACTGCAGCATTTAAAGACTTTGGGGCGCGTTTCTTATCTTTGACAATGTCTGAGATAACTAGAAAAAATAAAAACCCTGGAATAACCACTATTTTGGTTGCCACATCAGGAGATACCGGAGGTGCTGTTGCATCAGCTTTTGATCAATGCCCTGAATTTAAAGTGGTGGTTTTGTTTCCAGAAGGAAGAGTCTCTCCAAGACAAAAGCATCAGTTAACTTGCTGGGGTGATAATGTCACTTCAATTGAGGTTAAAGGAGAGTTTGACGACTGTCAGCGGTTGGTTAAAGAAGCTTTTAGTAACAATGAACTCTCAATGAAGCATAATTTATGTTCTGCCAATAGTATTAATATTGGTCGTTTGCTTCCTCAAGCAACTTATTACGCATGGTCTAGCTTAAAGCGATATAAAGGATCTGGAGATAATACGAGTTTTATTGTGCCGACAGGTAATTTAGGTAATGCTTTTGCCTGTTTTATTGCCAAAGAGATGGGGTTTCCAATAGATCAGATTATTTTTGCAACCAATTCGAATAAAACCATTTCCGATTTTATTTCCACAGGCCAATGGGAACCAAGAGCGACACTACCTACGTTAGCCTCTGCAATGGATGTTGGCAATCCAAGTAATATGGAAAGATTCTTTCATTTTTTTGATAGTCCTGAGACCTTGATTGATAAACTTCAAGCCGTATCGGTAACCGACGAACAGATCATCGACCAAATCAGAAGTGAGTATCAAGATAATCAAATACTGTGTTGTCCTCATACTGCAACCGCTTTGCATGTCTATCGAGGACTTTGTGATAGTGATAAAAAAGAGACCCATTGGTGTATTGCTGCTACAGCACACCCATCAAAATTCGAAAACATAGTCGAACCAATCATTGGCGAAGAGATTATGGTGCCTGAGAAGCTTAGAGCTCTTCTTGAACTTGATTCATCCTTTGTAACAATAGACCCAGAACTGAATCAATTGGTTGATATTATTGCTTCTGCTTAAAGAAAAGCCTCTCTGAGTTTTGATAAGTGTTTAACATCACTTCTTGGAGATCTAATTTTTTTAACTCAGCAATCGCTTGGGCTATATAGGGTAAAAAACATGGTTCATTTCTCCTTGTTTTTAATTCCTTCTCCAAGGCCTTAGGCATAAGGTAGGGTGAGTCGGTTTCAATTAATAACTTATCCATGGGAATATAGTGAATTGAATCAATCAGATCTTGGTTTCTTCGTGGATCACAAAGCCAGCCGGTAATGCCAATATACAATCCAATATCCAGGTATGCTTTCAGTTGTTTTTTATTTCCGGTGAAACAATGAGCTACACCATCAATGACCGAAGACTCATGCTCTTTTAAAATGCCAATAAAGTCATTATGTGCATCTCTTTGATGGAGAAAAATGGGGAGAGAATTTTTAAGAGCAATTTGAAGTTGGATCCGGAAGACTTTTTGTTGCTCTCTAGGTTCTGAAAAGTTTCTAAAATAGTCCAAGCCACATTCTCCTACGGCCACAATATTTTCGTTTTGTATTAACTCATCAAGTGTCTCAGCGAATAAATCGTCTGCTTCTTTGGCATGGTGAGGATGTACCCCTGATGTTCCCCATAGAATCCCAGAGTATTGCTTTATCATTGCAGCCACCCTTTTTGATTCACTGATAGAACTTGCTGTGACTATAATTTTTGCTATGCCAGCATCCTGACTTCTCTTGATGACTTGGTCAATATCAAGATCATAGCTTTCATGAGTTAGATTGGCTCCGATATCGATTAATTGAGTTGCCATAAATTTTTCTATAATTTATTGATACAATGCCAGTGCATCAAATTTGAAGAGTTATGAAATTGTATAAACAAAAACTACTGTTGCTCTTTTTAGTTCTTTTGGTCAGCCCGCCTGATTCGAATTCAATTGAAACAGACTCTAACCTTATAATCAAACAAAGCTATGAAGACTATCTTGGAGAACATAAAGATGATTTAATTCGTAGTTATCAATCTCTCTTGAGCAAACTCGCTGAGAGTGAAAATGAGAGCGTTGTTTCTCTGCTGACATTACATGAATTTTTAATTGCAGATATCTCCAACAGAAAAGACAAAAAAAAATTTTCAAAATCTTGCATTGATCGAAATCAAATCATACAACAATCGAATCGTTATCCTCCTGAAGTGTACGCATTTCTTTCTGCTTGCTATGGTTTAAGCGCTCAAAGTAACTTATTAAAGGCCGCTAGTCATGGTGCTAAATCTGGTCGGATGATTGAGCGGGCTCTTGAAATCGACTCAAACAATCCCTTTATATACTTGGTAAAGGGGATAGGGGACTATCAAAGACCCGAACTATTTGGTGGCAGCTCTGAAAATGCAATCAAGAACCTCAATCGAGCCATAGATTTATACCAAATGCGTCTGGAGAACACCATGCAGATAGGAGAAGCTATAGCTCATTATCATCTTGCAGTGATTTATTTTTTTACAAAGCAAGAATTTGAGCTCTCTTTAAAGCATGCTCGATTAGCCTTAAAACTAGAGCCCAATTATAGAAGGGCAATGACTTTTGAAAACCAATTAATGACGATCGTCAAAGAAACTGAACTTATTAATTGATCTTAGTCGGGTTGCCATTTAAACAAAAAGGCACCTAGTGATGTAAATACAACAGAGATCACTATTAGAATCATAAGTTCAAAAGAAATCTCGGTGATGGTTGCCCCATCAATCATGATTGCTCTTGCCGCATTCAGTGTGTGTGTCAGAGGGAAAAAATTGGAAAGAGTTATTACCCACTCCGGTGATCCTTCCAAGGAGAAAAATATCCCAGATAAAGTCATCATCGGCCAGGTCATAAGATTGAGTAATCCTCCGGCTAGTTCTTCACTCGAGACTCTCGAAGCAATCAGCAAACCCATGGAAATGAGTGAAGTAGCTCCCAGTATCCCAACCAGCAGCAATACAAAGTAACTGCCTTCCATTCTTGTTTCAAGAATAAAACTAGCCCCTATATAAATAAAAATTGCCATAGACATTGTCAGGATTAATCGAGACAGGACTTGAGCAATAATGAATTCTATTGCTTGTAGTGGCGTTGCTTTAAGCCGTTTAAGGAAACCATTCTTTCTATAACGCACAATGACATAGCCCACACCAAATAAACAGCCAAACATTAAATTCATACCAAGCACCCCAGGCAGGAGCCATTCAACGTAACGGATGTTTTTTCCTTGCACAACACCTTTAAGGAATTCATCTTTTGAGGATTGTAGAAGGATTTTCTCAACCATATAGCCCGTTGGTGACTCTTCATTTATCCAGTAATGAATGACTGGACCATCTAGGTCAACAAGCATGTCTAATTTATGCCTTCTAACTGATTCCAATCCAGCATCTTGATCAACTATTTGGATTTTATTAATGTATCGGATATCCATGAACGGATGATCAATTTCACTGATGACTGGATTGTTGGTTAGGACTCCAATTTTGAACTGGTTTCGTTCTCCTGCAGAAAAGACAAAATTGAGACCAAAAAGCACTATCACTGGAAACATTATATTCCATGACAATGTACCCCTATCCCTTACAAATTCAAGGTTTCTTGCATGAAAGACTGCCAAAATCCTAGCTATCATGAGCGGAGTTCGCTCCCAGTGAGTTCGAGAAATAAATCTTCCAAATTAAAGGATCTAATTTTCAAGTTATCAAGGGAAATATTATGTTTTTTTAAGAGATCCAAAGTGCTCGAAATGTCTCGAGTATATATTTCATAATGCCCATATTTGAGTTCATATTTTATAGGTATATCTAACTCACCATTCACCACTTCATTTTCTGGTAGTTCCAAAATAACTTCTTTAAAATGAGCAGCTATTAATTTTTTTGGTTCACCACTGGCTAAAATTTTACCCTTGTCCATGATGATAATTTCATCGCAGAGGTAATCGGCTTCTTCCATATAATGCGTAGTCAGTATTATGGTCGTTTTTCTTAATTTGATTTTCTCCACCATGTTCCAAAAATTACGCCTAGCTTGAGGATCAAGACCTGTTGTTGGTTCATCCATAAATAATAATTCAGGTTGGTTGATCAGAGCAATGGCAACCAGTAATCTCTGTCTTTGACCTCCTGATAATTTCCTATTGTCTCTAGACAGAAGGTTTTCTAGAGAACATTCCTGAATGATTTCATCCAGATGAGCTGGATGAGGATACAATTTATGAAACAATTTCAATGTTTCTTTAACTGTCAAGAATTCTTGTAAGGCCGTCGCTTGAAATTGAATGCCTGTTTCCTTGTGAAAGTTCTTATTAATGGGCTGATCTTTATATAGGATAGTTCCTCCATCAGACGCAGTAATGCCTTCAATAATTTCTATAACAGTTGTTTTCCCAGCTCCATTGGGTCCAAGTAAACCAAAGCATATCCCTTTTTTTACAGCAAAACTAATCCCGTCGACAGCGATCACGTCCGGGTATTTTTTCCTCAAATTTTTAACTTCAAGTATGTTTAACATGTATCAAGCTTAGAATTTTTAGTTTAAGTAACTAAGCGCCTAATAACGTATTGCAAGATGCCACCATGTAGAAAGTAATCCCATTCCTTTGGGGTATCAATTCGAACTTTAGTAATGAATTCTTTACTGGTTTCTTGTTCATTGTTGGTGGCAGTTATTTTAATGTGTTTACTGTCAGGATGAATATTTTCTATATCAAATAACTCGAAACCATCTAATTGGAGTTGATCTGCATTTTCACCAGTATTGAATTCCAGGGGCAACACACCCATTCCAATCAGGTTGGATCGGTGGATACGTTCAAATGATTCCGCAATCACAGCTTTAACACCTAGGAGTGCAGTTCCTTTGGCTGCCCAATCCCTTGATGATCCGGTACCATATTCTTTCCCTGCAATGACTATAAGTTCAGTTTGGTTTTGTTGGTAGTGCGAGGCAGCCTCGTAAATTGAAATAGGCTCTGTTCCTGGAGATAGTTTGGTCCAACTCCCTTCAGTTGCAGCTGCCAATTTATTTCTCAGTCTAATATTTGCAAAAGTACCCCTCATCATCACTTCATGATTGCCTCTTCTGGAGCCATAGGAATTAAAATCCTTTTTTTCCACTCCTCGTTCCAATAAATACTGTCCTGCAGGTGAGCTAGGATCAATACTGCCAGCAGGAGAGATATGGTCTGTGGTTACAAAGTCTCCTAACAGAGCCAGTACTCTTGCTTGTTTAATTTTTGTTCTTGGTTCAGGTTTCATGGTCATGGAATCAAAATAAGGAGGTTTCTTGATGTAAGTTGAGTCTTGATCCCAGTCAAAAATTTCTCCCTTTGGTGTAGTTATGTTCTGCCAATTCGAATCACCATCAAGGGCTGTTGTATAACTTTGATTAAACATTTCCGGGGTTATAGTTTCCGTTATCAATTGTTGAATCTCTTGTTGTGCTGGCCAAATATCACGGAGGAAGATTTCTGTTCCGTTTTCCAGTGTTCCAAGGGGCTCTTTGCTCAGATTGATCATGATGGAGCCTGCTATAGCATAGGCAACAACCAAGGGTGGTGATGCCAGAAAATTAAGCTTTACCAAAGGATGAATACGACCCTCAAAATTTCTATTTCCCGACAAGACACTGGAAGTAATGAGTGCTTCTGATGAGACAGTTTTAGCAACTTCTACATTCAGTGGACCTGAGTTACCAATGCAGGTGGTACAGCCATAGCCGACAAGGTTAAAACCGAGCGACTCAAGGTCTTCAAGAAGATTAGTTTTTTTGAGATATTCAGTGACAACTCTTGAACCTGGAGCTAGGCTGGTTTTCACCCAAGGTTTTGGCTTTAGTCCTAATTTTCTGGCATTTCTTGCTAACAGGCCAGCAGCAATCATGACTGCTGGATTTGATGTATTGGTGCAACTGGTGATAGCAGCAATCAACACAGATCCATGACTCAATTCATCGCATTGTCTGTTGGCATTGCCAAGCTCTTTCTCAATAACTGTTGGCACTGTATCCAGATTGATACGATCATGAGGCCTTTTTGGTCCTGAAATACAAGGTTGGATATTTTCTAAGTGCAGTTCAATAATATCTTTATAGTTAGCTTCTGGTTGTCCACTTTCCCGCCACAGATTCTGAGTTTTAGCATACTTTTCAACCAACTCTATGTGATGACTATCTCTTCCGGTTAAGTGTAAATAGCGGATGGTTTCTTTATCGATTGGAAAAATGGCACAAGTACTTCCGAATTCAGGAGCCATATTACTGAGTGTGGCTCTGTCTGAAACTGGAAGATTCGCAAGATCATCACCAAAGAACTCAACAAATTTTCCGACTACTCCATGTGTTCTCATTAGTTCAGTAACAGTAAGGACCAAATCTGTTGCGGTGACTCCATCCTCAAGTCGACCACAGACCTTGATGCCAACTACATCGGGTATCAGCATAGTGATGGGCTGTCCCAGCATTGCAGCCTCTGCTTCTATACCACCCACTCCCCAACCCAGTGTTCCAATTCCATTAATCATGGTTGTATGAGAGTCTGTACCAACTAAAGTATCTGGGAAAGCAACCCTTCCATGCTCTCTTTGTTCTGAGAAAATAACACGACCCAAATACTCAAGATTGACTTGATGAATGATACCTGTGTTGGGTGGTATGACTTTAAAGTTAGAGAAGGATTCTTGTCCCCATTTTAGAAATTTGTAACGTTCTTTGTTTCTTTCAAACTCAATTTTATTATTTTGATCCAAGGCATTTTGTGTACCAAAATGATCCACTTGAACTGAATGATCTATGACTAATTCTGCTGGAGAGAGAGGGTTGATATCATTGGGGTTTCCTCCTAATTCAGAAACTGCATCTCTCATAGCGGCGAGATCAACGACAGCTGGCACTCCAGTGAAATCTTGCAGGATGACTCGACTCGGAGTGAACGATATTTCTGTTGTTGTTTTTGATTTTGGATTCCAATTAATAATTGCATCTGCATCCTCTGAATGGGAATCATCAGTGTCATGGTGTCTCAGAACATTTTCCAAAAGGATTTTGTGAGAGTAGGGGATTGTAGCTAGTTTTGATTTTTCAACCGTATTTAGATCGTTGTAAAAATACTTGATGCCATTGATTTCAAACGATTGAAGCGATTTAGTCATAAAAATAGTCCATTAATCTTTTCTCTAATCTTGGGCGGTGATTGTATCTGAATACTTCCTTTTTGTCTTTAGTTCGATGCATTGGGTTGAGGCATAATTTTACCTCCACCTAAACATTCATCTTGTTCGTAAAACACCATGTATTGTCCATAAGTAATCGCCCATTGTGGTTCTTTAAAATCAACTTCCAACCCTTTTCGATTGGGCGTTATTTTGCATTGTACGTCCGATTGACGATACCGGTTTTTTGCAAAACAGTGGAAGCTTTTTTCTATTTCCAGATTTTTTATAGGCTCAGAGTGTAACCAACGGACTTTTTCAACAAATACCTTTTGGGTCCATAAAATGGGATGCTCTCTTCCTTGGACAACTACCAGGCGGTTATTTTCCATGTCTTTTTTAGCAACATACCATGGCTGATCTGGCTTGTTCTTAATTCCACCAATCCCAAGATCTTTTCGTTGGCCGATCGTGAAATACATTAACCCTTCATGACTCCCAAGCTCTTCACCTTCTTCGGATATAATCACCCCTGGTTTTGGAGGCAGAAAAGTTTTTAAAAAGTCTTTAAAAGGCCTCTCACCAATGAAACAAATTCCAGTGCTGTCTGGTTTGTTGTAATTAGGTAGTCCTTTTCTATTTGCGTACTCTCTGACTTCTTTTTTTGTCATTTCCCCAATCGGGAAAAGTATTGAGTTCATAATTTCTGGATTAATCGAGTGTAGGAAATAACTTTGGTCCTTTTCCCGATCCAGTCCTTTTAATAGACTTAATCTTTGCTGATCTTTTTTGATTCGTGCGTAATGTCCTGTTGCTATTTTTTTTGCACCCAGTCTGAATGCATGGTTGGTAAAGTCATCAAATTTAATCATTCTATTGCAAAGCACATCAGGGTTTGGTGTTAACCCCATATCAAATTCTTTTAATGTTTGATCAAAAACTTTTTCTTTGTATTCTTTAGAAAAATTCACATGATGCAATGTTATACCCAACTCTCTACAGACCTGCCTTGTATCTTGAAAATCTTGAGCTGCTGTGCAGAAGGGCTCGTCATCTTCCCAATTGGTCATGTGTAGGGCTTCTACTTCAAAACCTTGCTCGATCAGCATAGAAGCAGATACAGCAGAATCGACACCACCCGACATTCCTACCATGATTAAATTGTTCACTCCCATGTTGAATTACTTGGGAACTATATTTTTTTTGCCAGTATTGATGCAAACCCAAGATAGTTGTTTGGAGACAGATCGAGCAATTCTTGTTGAACTGATTTTGAAACATCTAACGATTGGATAAATTGTTCGAAATGATTTTTATTAAAATCTTCTCCACGAGTTAAGTTTTTGAGTTGTTCATAGGCATTGTCAATATGTTCTCGACGTAAAATTGTCTGAATGGCTTCAGCAATAATTTCCCAGTGAGCATCAAGATCCTGTTTCATTTTGGCTTCATTGACTCTAATTTTTCCCAAACCTCTTTTCAGTGAGCTACAGGCAATTTCTGTGTGCCCAAAACAAGAACCTATGTTTCTAAGAGCGGTAGAATCACTCAAATCTCTTTGCATTCTTGAATTAGATAGTTTGGAACTAAGATGGGTCAATAACGCATTAGCAATTCCCAAATTTCCTTCTGCATTTTCGAAATCAATGGGATTGATTTTATGTGGCATGGTTGAGGAGCCCACTTCATTGCTATTCATTAGTTGTTCAAAATAACCCATTGAAATGTAAAGCCAGAGATCTTTGCTGAAATTCAATAAAATATTATTCATTCTTATCATGCAATGGAATAATTCAGCGATCCAGTCATGAGGCTCAATTTGGGTGGTATAAGGATTGTTTGTTAAGTTTAAGGTTTGCAAGAAATTTTCTGAAACTTTTGGCCAATCAATATTTGGGTAAGCAATTTTATGAGCATTAAAATTCCCAACAGCACCATTCATTTTGGCCTTATATTTCAGTCTATCCAGTAAGTCGAATTGTTGTTCAAGACGATAGAGAAAATTAGCGAATTCTTTACCCATTGTGGTTGGTGTTGCGGGTTGTCCGTGGGTATGGGCTAGCATTGCCAGATCGTGCCATTGGTGCGAGAAAGATCTTAGTGATGATGTAATCTCTTCAAGGGAGATGCGGATGGCCTTCACCCCATTCTGAATCATCAAAGCATAGGAGATATTGTTGATGTCTTCAGATGTACAGCCAAAATGAATGAATGCAATATAGTCTTTAGAATTAGGCAGTGACGACAATTTATCTTGCAGGTAGTATTCAACTGCTTTGACGTCGTGATTGATTTCAGACTCAATTTCTTTGACCTGTAGAGCCTCCTCTATAGAGAATTCATCAATAATCTTTTGCAATCCCTGACTGACCTCATTAGGCATCATTTTAATGTCTTTTATGTCTGCTTCTTGAGCCAAAAACTGAAGCCATTTTATTTCAGTAATAACTCGATATTTGATCAGAGATGCTTCGCTGAAGAGATCCCTTAAATGAGCACATTTTTCTGCGTACCTCCCATCTATTGGAGAGATTGCCTGCAGTTGATGTTTTTTCATGAAATTCACCTGTACTTACAAAAGTGAATGATACACTAATCTTACTTTCTTGACCGCCATTGTGTGTGTATTATCGTATATGGATATGTGGAGTACAAAATGACTGATAAAGATTATCGCCTAGAAAAAGACAGTATGGGGGAGCTTAAAGTACCGAGCGAAAAACACTGGGGGGCACAAACACAGCGTGCTTTAGAAAACTTTAAAATAAGTAATACTAAGATGCCGTCTGAATTCATTCAATCATTGGCTTTACTAAAATGGGCTATATCAGCTGCCAATTGTGATCTGGGTTTACTTTCAAGTGATAAATCACAAGCCATTGGTAAAATTGCACTAGAAATTGCAGAAGGCGAATTTTCTGATGAGTTTCCAGTTGATGTTTTTCAAACAGGATCTGGAACCAGTACGAATATGAATATGAATGAGGTGATTGCTAATCTAGGCTCCTCTGAAGGCATGCCAATACATCCTAATGATGATGTCAATATGGGACAAAGTAGTAATGATGTGATCCCATCGGCAATCAACGTGGCATCAACACTTTTGATAAAAAATAGTTTGCTTGGTTCTCTGTCACACCTACAAAAAACCCTTGAAGATAAATCCTCAAGCTTATCCGGTATTGTCAAAACAGGCAGAACTCATCTAATGGATGCCATGCCTATAACTTTTGGTCAAGAAATAGGGGCATGGGCGAGCCAGATAGAGGCGGCAAAAAGACAATTTGAAGCAACTTTACCAACGATGCAACACCTAGCAATAGGGGGAACTGCTGTTGGCACAGGCGTTAACTCTCATCCTGACTTATCGGAGAAAGTTTCAAAACTACTCAATCAAAAAACAGGATTAAACTTTCAACCATCGACCGATTTATTCAAGGCCATAAGTGCTCAGGATGGATCATTGGAATTGTCATCCAATGCTCGAAATCTTGCAGTTGCCTTAATAAAAATTGCCAATGATCTGCGTTGGATGAATAGTGGACCGCTTGCTGGCTTAGGTGAAATATCACTCCCACCGTTGCAACCAGGAAGTAGTATTATGCCTGGGAAAGTGAATCCTGTTATACCTGAATCTGTTTTGATGGTTGCAGCCCAGGTCATAGGGAATGACGCAACTATTGTCCTCGCTGCACAGTCAGGTAATTTTCAGTTGAACGTGATGTTACCGGTGATTGCATTCAATCTTATTCAGTCTGTTTCACTTCTAAGTCATGCGTGTATGGCGCTAGCAGACAAAGCTATAAAGGACTTTGAGGTCAATCAAGACAATATAGACGCAGTGATCAACAAGAATCCAATATTAGTCACAGCATTAAACGATACGATTGGTTATGAACAGGGTGCGATCATCATTAAGAAAGCTTATCAGGAAAAAAGAACCATTATTGATGTTGCTCTGGAGATGACCGAATTGGATGAGAGTGAATTGAAAGAATTATTGAACCCATCCAATTTAACGAATAATAAGCTTTGAAATCTGAAAAAACCATCCCTAACGATTGTGCTTGAAAACATCAGACAAAAATTTCAAGATAGCCATCTGTTTGATGATCCAGTCACCAATGTAATGAATAGATTGCCTCAGGAAATTGTTGATAATTATCTGCAAAAAACTGATCTGAAGCACGCGGGTGTTTTGATAGGATTAGAAGAAAATGCAAAATCGGGCTTAAATGTTTTACTCACTAAAAGAACAACAAAACTCAAACAACATGCCGGTGAGATCAGCCTACCAGGAGGCACCTATGATCAACAAAAAGACCAAGATATTCTTAGTACGGCTTTGAGAGAAGCCCATGAGGAAATTGGTCTTGATAAAGACCAAGCTGAAATATTAGGTTTTCTTGAGCCACAAGTCAGTCTTGGAACCGGTTTCATTGTTACGCCTTTAATTGCAAGCATTGAGAGCAATTTTGTACCTAAAATAGATGCCAATGAAGTTGCAGAACTTTTTTCTGTACCCCTTAGTTTTTTTCTGGATCAAAACAATTTAAAACATGAATACCGAATTTTTGAGCAGATCAAATGGTCGGTTTATAGTTACAATTACCACCAATATATGATTTGGGGCTTAACAGCCCAAATCATTCGAAAATTTTGTAAAGAATTAATCCAGTAATAATTAATTTAAGGTGATCCATTGGAAAAATTATTAGCCATTATGCAAGAACTTAGAGATCCTAAAACAGGTTGTCCTTGGGATATTGAGCAAACGTTTGATTCAATCTCAAACTGTGCTGTTGAGGAGGCCTATGAGGTTGTTGAGTCCATAGAAGATCAAGATTTTCAACAACTAAAAAATGAATTAGGTGATTTGCTTTTTCAAGTAGTTTTTCATTCTGAAATGGCGAACGAACTTAATCTGTTTAATTTTCAAGATGTTGTCGATTCAATTTCAGAGAAGTTGACAGCAAGACACCCACATGTTTTTGGTGAAGATCCAGTCAACGATGCTAAAACTCAAGTAAATCTTTGGGAACACCATAAAATTAAGGAGATGAAACTAGCAGCTAGCGAGGTAAAAATTCTGGATGGGATCGGTACCAATCAGCCTGCTCTGAACCGGGCATTGAAACTCAGCAAGAGAGCTGCATCGGTTGGATTCGATTGGCAATCCGAGCAAGAAGTACTCACTAAAATTGCCGAAGAACTCGATGAGCTCAAAGTCGCTGTAGAGAACCAAGACAGTGAATCCATCAAAGAGGAGATAGGTGATCTTCTTTTTAGTGTTGTCAATATTGCTAGATACTCCCAACTTGATCCAGAGAACGCCTTAAGACAATCAAACCGAAAATTTGAAACTCGATTCGGAAAAATGGAAGAAAAACTTCTTGCTACAGATCAAAAAATGGAAAATTTATCTTTTACCGAAATGGACAGATTGTGGGAGCAGGTTAAAAGTCAGGAATAGAAAATGAACCCTCTCGTTTCTGAACGATTTTCAATTCTAAAAAAATACAGCAGGCAATTATCCTCAAAGCCTGGCGTTTATTGTATGGTCAATGATAAAGAAACGATCGTCTATGTCGGTAAAGCAAAAAATTTGAGAAAACGAGTAGGCAGTTACTTCAGTCAAACTAAGAACAACCAAAAATCTCAAGCAATTCTTTCAGCAACTTATGAGATTCATGTCACCATCACCAGAACCGAGAGAGAAGCTTTGATTTTGGAAAATAGTTTAATCAAAGAACACAAACCTCGTTTTAATATTTTACTCAAAGACAGTAAAAGCTATCCCTTTATAGAGGTGTCATTAAGCGACGAATTTCCTCGTTTTTCATTCCATAGAGGCAAGCAGGATAGTAAAGGAGCCGTGTATTTTGGTCCATATCCCAATGTCAATGCTCTCAGAGACACACTCAGCCAATTGCAGAAAATATTTAGGTTGAGAAATTGCGAAAAGTCGTTTTTTAATCATCGATCTAGAGTCTGCCTACAACACCAAATTAAAAGATGCTCAGGACCTTGTGTGGGTATGATTGATAAAAAAGACTATACCTTTGATGTCAATCAGGGTCTCGAATATTTGAAAGGCAATAATCGTTTTGTCATCGATGAATTTCTCAAGAAAATGGATCAAGCGTCTAACAATAAAGAATATGAGAAAGCTGCCTTTTATAGGGATCAAGTCAGTTCATTAAAGATGATTCAGGCCCACCAGTTTGCTGATGGCAAGATCCCGATCGATCTGGATGCCGTGGCATTGTCCTATGATTTGGACATGTTTTGTATTTCGGTTCTGTTTGTTCGTGGCGGTCGGATAATGGGAAGCAAAAACTTTTTTCCTACAAAAACAAAATTGGCAGGTGAGGAAGAAGTTCTAGAATCTTTTCTGATGCAATATTACCTTGAACACGATGTTCCTAATGAAGTGATTATCAACCACAAAATTGATCACCTAGAAACTATTCAAGAAGTGTTGTCTGAGAAGACGAATCATTCAGTGCAAATCAAACTACGGGTGAGAATGGATCGAAAACAGTGGATCAAAATCGCAGCTACCAACTCCCAGGAAGCCTTGACAACAAAATTGGCAATCAGGTCAACCATCCGATCTCAATTACTATCCTTGTCAGAACTATTAGAACTGGAAGATGAAATTATCAAGATTGAATGCTTTGATATTAGCCATACGACCGGTGATAAATGTGTTGCGGCGTGCATCGCTTTTAATGGTGAAGGGTTTGAAAAGAAATCGTACAGGCGCTTTAATATTTCAGGAATTACTCCAAGTGATGATTATGCAGCGATCAAACAAGCAGTGTCTCGTCATTACAAAAAAGCATTGAAAGCAAACGATTTTTTACCCGATATAGTTATGATTGATGGAGGTAAGGGGCAATTGAATGTTGCCAGAGAAGCATTAATGGAATTAGGCATCAACGAGATACCTTTGATTGCGATAGCTAAAGGTATTCGAAGGAAATCGGGAGAAGAAAAAATCTTCCTCAATGAGCAGCAAATTCCATTGTTTTTAGAGAAGCATTCTCCTGCGAGACACTTGTTACAAAAAATAAGAGACGAGGCACATCGCTTTGCGATCACTGGTCACCGGGCAAAGAAAAGAAAAACATTGTTAACATCGGATTTAGAATCCATTGAAGGGATTGGCCCAGTTAAGAAAAAAAACCTCATCAGACAATTTGGAGGCATTCAGGAAGTCAAAAGAGCCTCTGTTGAAGATTTGATGACAATCAATGGCATCAATAAGCCTTTAGCAAATAGAATTTATAATTTTTTTAACTCAAGCTGATCTTTCTTCGTCAATCCATACTATAATCTGTGAACATGAATAGCACATACAATGTAGCCAATCTTCTGACTTTTGTCCGGATCGTTTGTATTCCTCTAATCGTTATTATTTTTTTTCTGCCCACTGATCTTTCAAGACCTATAACTGCGGTAATTTTTATAGTAGCTTCCATCACCGATTGGTTAGATGGTTGGGTAGCAAGAGAATTTAATCAAAGTTCGAAACTGGGTGCATTTCTAGATCCAGTGGCTGACAAATTGATTGTTTCCGTGGCTTTAATTTTAATCGTGCAGAGCGATCCCACTATTTTGAACAGTATCATTGCAGCTATCATTATAGGAAGAGAAATTACCGTTTCTGCATTGAGAGAGTGGATGTCGGAACTGGGAGCCCGTCATCAGGTTTCAGTCATCGGTTATGCCAAACTCAAAACCGTTCTGCAAATGTTTGGTCTATCCTTTATGCTTTATCAAATACCTATTTTCGGACTCCCTATTTATACAATCGGTCAGCTTCTATTAGTCGTTGCTGCCATTCTAACTCTGTGGACTATGCTCGTTTATCTTACAAAGGCATGGCCCGTTATCATAAAATAGTGACCCAAGATCATGAAAGATAGAATCATTATAATTCTTGTTATTTGCCTACTGCCCATCACTGCTTTTGCCAAAGATGAACCTTTGGATGTATTTGAAAGAATCATGGAAGAGCAATGGCAAAGGAGGCTCAATGAAAATCCAGTTTCCGCTTCCTATTTGGGAGACAAGAGAGCCAACCAGGACTGGCCTGATATTTCAAATGCAGCTGTCCGTGAGCGACAGAAAAAAGACCGAGAAGTTCTGGATAAAATAAGATCGATTGACCCTGCAACATTACCAGAATCAGAGCAATTGAATTATAGATTGTTTCTTTACAATTATGAGAGAGCTGTTGATGCTCAACGATTTGATCGTCATCTATTGCCATTTAGTCAAAGAGGTGGGATTCAACTGGAGCATGAAACAGCAGAGGGCTTATCCTTTCAGACAAAACAAGATTATGAAGATTGGTTGGTCAGGTTGACCAAGCTGCCGGCTTTAATTTCAGCCCATATTGAATTAGCAAAGCTAGGGATTCAAAAAGGTATTACTGCACCCAAGGTGTTGATGCAGAGAATTCCAAAACAAATTAGATTGCAAATGACCGATGACCCTAAAAAGAGTCCTTTCTATAAAGTTTTTAAAAATATTTCAGATAAAATTGATACCCAAGATCAGCTTCATATTCAACAACGGGCTCTGCTAGTGATTCAAGATCAGGTGATTCCAGCTTACCGTATCTTGGATAAATTTTTTATCAACGAGTACCTCCCTGCTGCTAGGGAATCCTATGGTGTCTACGATCTTCCCAATGGATACCAGTGGTATGAACAACTTTCAAAGTGGCACACCACAACAGCTCTTAGTCCTGATGAAATTCATCAGATAGGTCTGAGAGAGGTCCAAAGGATTCGAGGTGAAATGCAAACGATCATTGAATCCCTCAATTGGGAAGGAACGTTTGATGAGTTCTTAACTTACCTTAGAACGGACCCACAGTTTTATTTTGAAACAGAAGAGGAATTACTCCAAGCATACCTGGCTACGTCTAAGAGAATTGATCCACTACTGACACGATTGTTTGATACTTTACCTAGGATGCCTTATGGCATTAAACCAATTCCAATAGAATCTGCCCCTGATACTACTACAGCTTATTATATGAGTCCTGCTGCTGATGGCACTAGGGCGGGTTATTATTATGTGAATTTATATCGACCTGAAGTGAGACCTAAATATGAAATTGAAGTATTGTCAGTCCACGAAGCTGTGCCAGGGCATCATTTGCAAATAGCCTTGGCGATGGAATTAGAAAACATCCCAAATTTCAGGCGATTTTCAGGATACACTGCTTTTGTAGAAGGTTGGGGTTTGTATAGTGAGAGCTTAGGTGAAGAACTAGATCTGTATCAAGATCCTTATTCTAAATTCGGAGCACTGACTTATGAAATGTGGCGTGCGATTCGTTTGGTTGTGGATACAGGAATGCATTATAAAGGTTGGAGCAGAGATGCAGCGATTGATTTTTTTAAAACTAATGCAGCAAAAACTGAACAAGATATTGTCAATGAGATTGACCGCTATTTAATTATGCCCGGACAAGCACTAGCTTATAAAATTGGTCAATTGAAGATATTGGAACTGAAGAACAGAGCCATTAAGGAACTAGGGGAATCGTTTGACATTAAGGCCTTTCACGATCTGATATTAGGGCAGGGTGCTCTTCCACTGAGCGTTCTAGAAGAGAGGGTTGATCAGTACTTACTAGAGCTCAAATAATATTTCGAAATTAGTTTGTAGTAGCAATTCTATCTCTTCTGCGGTATATCCTGTGTCTTGCATGGCAGTTAAAAAGCGATCCAAGTGACTCTTTGTATAACCTGGGAATTGGGGCCCATCTGAGCCATAAATGACCTTACCAATGAGACCATTCTCTTTAATGATTTTTAGGTATTCAGGTAGAACTTTTTCAGCCTTGCTGGCTCCCAAAGCACCTGGTTCTAAATAGACATTGTCGTATCTTTTTGCCAAGGTAATGGCAGAATCCAGATAAGTCAGTGAAACAGTAGCACTATCGTATCCAGAATGACCAAGAATAAATTGAGTGTTTGGATATTTTCTGATTGAATTTTCTAGATATATTGGATCTACGTAGGGAGGTTCGAGTCTAGTGTAGGGGTTTGGACTGGTTCCGGTGTGAACATATATAGGTTTATTTAAACGCCCTGAAATTTCATAAATACCATCAAAGCGATCGTCATCCAACCTGATTTGTTGGTGAGCATGAGCTATTTTCAAACCAACCATATTGTATTTTCCGATATCTTGTTCAAGTTTCTCAAGTTGATATTCACTGTCTAGGTTCCAGTGATCAACTCGTATACTTGCAAAGCCTAACATCCGATCGGGATAATTCCTGATTTGTTCGTTCAGAAATTCATTACTGGCAATGCCAGTAGTGTCTGGGCTGTAGACTGCAAAAACACCAGCCCTTCGGATACCGGCTTTATTCAGTTGTTTAATGATTCCCTCAGAGGTAGTGCCATTGGCAAGTAAATATTTGATTACAAATTTAAATGGTTTGGGAACTCGTTCAGAATATCTTTTCTTGTAAGGCTCAGTTAACGCCTCCCAGGTACCTGTGTGCATATGCATATCAATGACATCGATGACCTTACCCTCAAGAGTCACTCCAAAAGTTTGATTGTCAGAACTGGCGTCACTAGTAAAGTAACGAATACCTAAAAAAAGAAGGATTATTATCAGAACGGATCTAAATATAATTTTTTTCATATCAATACAGAGCTTATTCTAGTCAATATATCAGGAAGTTGGCTCCAATCGTTTATTATTTTTCCAGTAACGCATTCAAGGCAAAACCATAAACATCTGAAATATTATCAATGATCTTATCTTTTGGTGTTCCGGCTCCATGGCCTGCCCGAGTTTCAATCCGAATTAAAATTGGATTCTCACAATTTTGAGCACGCTGCATTCTGGCAGCAAATTTATAGGAGTGTGAGGGAACAACTCGATCATCTAATTCGGAAGTGGTGATCAGCGTTGGTGGGTAACATTGATCATCTTTGATATTGTGATAGGGAGAGTATTTTATTATCACCTTGAAATCATCTTCTTTTTCAGGCGATCCATAATCGCTTTCCCAAGCCCATCCAATGGTAAATTTATTAAACCTCAGCATATCCATGACCCCAACACCAGGCAGGGTAGCACCAAAAAGCTCCGGTCTTTGCAGTAGCGTTGCCCCAACCAATAACCCGCCATTGGAACGTCCTTCAATGGTGGTCAGATCTGGTCTCGAATAGCCTTCTCTGTGGAGATATTCTGCAGCTGCTGCAAAGTCATCGAACACATTTTGTTTGTTGTGCAACATTCCTTGTTGGTGCCATTGTTCACCGTATTCACCGCCACCTCTAAGATTGGGTATGGCAACCACACCACCCATTTTCATCCAAGCAAAATATCTTTCTCGAAATCCAGGTAGGATAGAAATATCAAAACCACCATATCCATAAAGTAATAAAGGATTGTCATGATTGAATGAGATCCCTTTTTGGTGAGAAATGAACATCGGAATCAGAGTTCCGTCTCTGCTTTCATAGAAAACCTTATTGCTGACGTATTCGTCTGCATTGTAACCTGGAACTTTTCTCTTCCAAATGGTGTTGAGAGTATCTAGGGAAGCGTCATATTTAAAAATTTCATTGGGTAGAATGTAGTTTGAAAATGAGAAGTAAAAAGTATTGGTCTCAGGCTGTGCAGACAAACTTGAGATAGTTCCAGTTTTGGAGAATTGCATTGTTTTCTCAAGGTGTCCTTTTTTTTGATACAGATTGATTCGACTGGTTACATCGACCAAATACTGACAGAGTAGAAAATCTTTTAGCTCCCTGACATTGGTCAAGGGGTATTCTTTTTCAGGAATCAGTTCATGCCAATTTTCCTCTTCTGATTGATTAATATCTATAGCTATGACTCTGCCCATTGGCGCATTGAGATCAGTAAAAAACCAAAAGATAGTACCCTCATTCCCAACGAAACTAAATTGGGCTTTGAGTTCTCCAATGAGTTCTATGAAATCACTGTTGTCATTAGACAGATCTTTATAAAAGATTCTATTTCTCTCATCCGTCCCTTCACTGATGCTAAGCACCAGGTATTTGCCATCTTCACTCACTGTTGCTCCAAAGCCCCATTCTGGATGGTCTGGGCGTACAAAAATCAACTGGTCTTCAGTCTGGTTTTGACCAAGCTTATGAAAAAACAACCTTTGGCTGGTATTCAGGCTTTCATATTCATCGCCTGCTTTAGGCTTTTCATAAGCAGAGTAATAGAAACCAGAGTTGTCTTTGGCCCATTCTGCATTGCTAAATTTAGACCAAGCGATGCTGTCTTTTAAATTCTTGCCTGTTTTGATATTTCTTATCTTCCAAGTTTTCCAATCAGAGCCGCCATCAGCAATGGCGTAGGCTATTAATTCTGAGTTTGGGCTGACATCGACACCACCAAGAGCAATAGTTCCATCATCTGAAAATGTGTTTGGATCTAGAACCAATTGCTGTTTTTCTTGATGAGTGTCCCTAAAAAATAATTTACTTTGTTGCCATTCTCCACTATTGAAATAAAAGAAAGTTTTAGATTGCACACGAAATGGAACAGATCTGGTTTCTTTGTCGTAGGCCTTGATGAGAATGTTTTTAATGCTTTGCTTCTGCTTGACATCATGCAAATAGTTTTGGCTAAACTGGTTTTGTTGCTTGATCCAATCTTTGGTTTCTTTGGAATTAAGGTCTTCCAGCCATCGATAGGGATCCGCGATTGCTTGTCCATGATAATGATCAGAGACATCAGTAGTTTTAGAAAATGGATACTCGTTGTTTTTTGTGTGTCCTAGAGTTGCATATAGAGTTACTATAAGACAAGCGGATACAAAATAGCATTTGATGGATAGATCTTTCATAATTTTTATTAAAGATTATACATCTTTGGAGTAACACCATGGAACAGGTACTTGAGAACGTAGGCTTCATTCAGAACGGGGTCATATTGCCCGGCTTTATATTTGGTGTAGTTCATGTTGGTCTTGTTATTTTGGGCTTTTATACAGGCTGGAGCATCAACCGTTTATTAAAAAATATTACCAAAGGATACATTGCTGGGATCATTGGTGCCGGCATGGCTCATGTCCTTGCTGATTTGATAGCGGCCATTGTTGACCCAACTATGAGGGCAAGAACTCTAGGCATTGTCCTGGGAGGCTTGTTACCTTTAATTTTCATACCCTTTCTAGACAAGTATGTCACCAAAAGTAGCAGTCATATTATGGTTGGTGATCACGAAGATATTGAAAAAGACTTATCCGAGGATCACCACCATCACTGAAAAGCTCCAAAGCCCCCTTTCTAATTAACTTCCAAGACGATGAGGGTATCTAGGTTAACTGCCATTTATTAGCAAATAGTAAACAAAAAAATATAAGCTACTGTCTTATTGTTGTATTATTACAACAAATCATTTCAAATCAACGGCATTATTTGTCATGTTTCTTTTGACAATAAGTCGTATTTGTTTATGATCGTCACTATTAGATGGCAGGATCACTCTCTATCTACTTATAAGGGAAAGAACGCTGCCAAATATAATAAAGAGGGATAATATAATGAAGAAATTTAATCAGGCCTTATTTGGTTTGTCATTACTAGTTTTTGTACTCGTTGGCACGCCCACACTGAAGGCACAAGACGCTGATGCAAGCGTAGATATAGAGGAAATCACTGTTACTGGTTCTAGGATCAAAAGAGAGTCCATTAACTCTGCTTCAGTTGTATCTACAATCTCATCACGAGACATTGAACAAAGCCAAGCATTAATCATTGCTGACGCTTTAAGGCTGTCGACCTATAACACTTTTGGGTCTAACCCACCTAGTGCTGGTAACTCTGCCATGTCTAACACCACGATTAACCTAAGAGGATTGGGCTCCAGTAGAACTTTGGTTCTTATGGATGGCAGGAGATTACCTGGTTCCCCACATTTGGGTGGAGCGGGTGCTGTTAACATCAATATGATACCAACAGTTGCTGTGGAAAGAGTGGACATACTTGCTGATGGAGCATCTTCTGTTTACGGATCAGATGCGATCGCAGGTGTTGTTAACGTGATTACCAAAAAGAATTTTGACGGTTTAGAATTTCAATACAGAATGGGCGATCGTGATCGAGACGATGGGTCGGAGAATTCAGTATCTATGCTCTATGGTGCTACCAATGATAAAGGTTACATCACTTTCATGGCAGAACATGATATTCGGGATGAGATTTACCTTAAAGACAGATGGTACACTGCAGCACGTGCTTCCGATCAAAATGGAGACGGCGTTATTGATCTATACAACGAAACCTACGGTTTAAGTTGGTATTCAAGAAACCTTGCCGATCCAGTGACAGGAAATATTTTTGCTGCACCTACTTGTGAGGGTAATATTGATGGATCTACAACTCCATGGTGGGGTGGTGATTTTGGTGGCGCTGCTTTCGGGCAACCTGCCACGACTACTCCTTCCTATGCTGGAGCAACTCCTCAGGGTATTTGTGGATATGCATGGGCCGATATCATGGTCCAAGATGCTGGCTTGTATAGAGATACAATGACAGCAAACATTGAACATCAAATTGCCGATAGAGTGAAATTCTATAGCAGAGCAAATTTTGTTCGCAACGAATCAGTAGGTCGTTATGCACCTCCTGCTGCTCGATATCCAGGAATTCTAGCTTCCGATGCTGCCAATCCTTTTGATGTAGATGTAACAGGCTACTGGAGATGGACAGAGATCGGCAACAGAGGCATGCACTTTGTTGATCAGGGCACCGATGTAGTTACTGAGTTCACTTTTGATGTCACCGATGACATTGAAGTTAAACTCGGACATCAAGTCAATAAGTTCTATGGAACAGATATTGGTAGATACTACCTTGATTACGCTGGTCTAGCTTCCAACCTTTACTACGAGACACCTTTTGGTTCAGAAGATGGTCTGTATGCTTTATCTGCCACAACAGTTGTTGAGTATGACAACCATTATGAGAAGATAGATTTAGTCGCTCAATTCAGTAACTTAATGGAACTACCAGGTGGTTCTGTGGACGTTGTTGTTGGATATGAAGGTTTTGACAACCGGTATTCAGCTCAATACGACAAACACTCCGAGGGAGGTTATGTTGGTGGATCTGCTGGTAACTCAGGAACAGGCACTAGGAATGTAGATTCATTCTTTGGTGAAGCTGTTTTCCCAGTGATGGCAGGACTTGAGCTCAATGCTTCGGTCAGGACTGATGATTATAGCGATGTTGGTTCAAGCGAGTCTTTCAAGTTTGGAGTGCTTTGGGACGGTTTTTTGACAGGCACTACTATGAAGGCGAACTATGGTGAGGGCTTTAGAGCACCTTCCATGGACACACTTTATGGAGTAACCACTTTTAGTGCGAATACTGCATATGACTACAAAGCTTGTGCTGCAGCTGGATTAGCTACTACCGAATGTGCTTCAAAGCAAATATCAACCCTGATTGTTGCCAATAGTCAGCTTGGTGCTGAGGAATCTGAAGGATTGACTTTCAGTGTAGCGCATGATTTTGGTAGCTGGAATGATCGGTTGGAAGGTCTGAATGTTCGGTTTGACTATTACAACATCAAAATTTCAGATGCAATCGTAAGTGCTGGAACGCAAGACGTCATGTGGACTGATTTTATCGGCGGAGCTTTGCTTACTAACAACGTACAATTCTTTGATGCAGCAGGTGTTGCTGGAGATGGATCAGCCGCTGGAGCTCCAGTTGGTTCTGGTTCAGTGGGAGATGCTTGCCCAGCTGGCGCAACCTACGTCAAAAGATTAGGCGAGCAAGATTCTATTTACACAATCAGAAGTTGTGCAAACGGAAGAATTGACTATGTTGGTGCTAGTTATGCTAATGCTGGTAGTGTTGAAGTTAAAGGTTGGGATCTATTTGTTAATTACACCAGAGACTTAGGTCCAGGTGTCTTTGATGTATCCTTTGATTACTCCAACATGACCGATTACGACACTGATGCCTACACAGGAAGTTCAAGAACAGTGAATAACATTGGTTTTGATGGTGTCCCAGAGAATAGATGGAACCTTAATGTGGGTTACGAATGGGGTCGTTTTGGCGTCATTGTGACCAACAGGCACATAGGTGATTACAGACAAAGTTCTGCACCAGAAAGTGTCGGTGGTGAATTAACCGGTGGTCTTGTGAAAGCAGGTAACACCCAGGACGAATACGACACCTATGATATCCAAGCGTATGCTGACTTTGATCAGTGGGGCGTAGTTAGTCTAGGTATGATTAACGTTGCTGATGAAGATCCATTGACGGATAATGGAGGTCAGAACTATGATGCCTATACAGGTCTTTACGATAACAGAGGAAAAATTAGCTATCTTAAGTGGAAAATTAGTTTCTAAAGCTAGTTAGATTTCCTTAGAAATAAGAAGGGCGGTTTTATAACCGCCCTTTTTTTTAATTAGATTTATAGCTCTCTTTACTTTCTACCCCAGGGTCCTGCAGAGTTAAAATCCATGCTTGTCTCTTCTACGTCACATCTAAATGTTTTGGTGATTGGGTCAAAGTCTAGACGCTCTAATGAGTTCCCCCACCAACGTTCTTCTTTTGGAATATCTTGGACACATTGCAGTACGTTATTGATATCAACCTGACCATCTTTGACTACAATTTTGTGTTTGGATTTGAAGTTATGGTGTAAGAGAGGATAACTACCATCTGGTGCATTCGTTGAGGTATCTACAACGTCAGTGCCTTCCCTGAAAATTGACCAGATTATTTCTTGTGAATTATTCATTTTATTCCAAGTAAAAATAATGCATGATTTTTTCTCTTCAGTATTTGATTTAAATCAATTTAACCCGACAACTAGGTATTTACTGCCCTGATGTGGGAAAATAGCATCATGGATATCGATACCCCTCTCAGAGAACTTGGACCTGTAGATAGCACTGATTTACGTGAGATGATCTTAGCTCAAGAGGCTGTTGCCTGGGAAGAAGACCAATATCGACAAGACACATATGAGGTCCATAGAACAACTAAATCAATTGTCATGATCTTTGTGGATACCGATCAGTGGCCAGATATAAAAGTGAGCAAGGAAGCTGGATGGAATCGCCTTGCTGACGTTGCCTTACCCTTAATGAATGACATCATTGAGCGCCACTATTCACCTGGGGGAACGGTCATTAGAGCGATGGCTGCTAAACTTCTTGCAGGGATGAATATTGAAACGCATTGGGATAAGCATCCATCATTTCATTGCGGACATCGCATTCATGTGCCCATCACAACCAATCCTCGCGTGAGATTCAATATCTCTGGGCAACCCTATCACTTTAAAGTTGGTGAGGCCTATGAAATCAATAATCAAAAAACGCACTCTGTAATGAATAAAGGGACCGAAGATCGTATTACTTTTATTTTCGATTATGTGCCGCTTGGGGAAATTGAAAAGCTACCTGCATCAGTTTGATTGAGTGATACCTTGGAATGTCTGGCGGTATTAAGTTCCTAATTTGTATTTTTTTTACCGATCCCTGATTGACTAATCGCTACTGGGATATTGGTTAACTTTTCTGGGGCAATAATATGTGCTCCCGATACTCCTGGTATTTTTGATAGTGCCTGCAGTTGTTCAACACAGATGGCGATTCCTTCTTTTTCAGGGTTTTTTGCATTACTTAAACGGGTGACGATATCATTAGGAATGATGACATTGGGTCTGTTTTTTCTTACCCACTGCGCATCTTCTGCTGAGCTCAAGATTGCAATTCCTACCACTACATGACAACGCCATAAAAGCTTAATCTCAGACAAGCGTTTCATATAAATATGCAGTAAATCCATATCCAGGCAGGTATGGGTGAAGACAAACTGGGCGCCTGCATCTACTTTTTCTGTTATGTTTTTTGCTGGCCAACCTGATTTTGGTCTATGGGCAGTGACCACACCACCGAGAAAAAAATTTCGTGGAGAATCAATATTCCCATCATTTTTCATGATATTGGCAATTTGAATGAGTTCGGTGGCAGTGACATCCATGATGGCTTTGGGTCTCGGTTGAAAATCATCAGGCACTTTATCTCCTCGCACAAGTGAGATGCTGGCGATACCCAGTGCCGAGCAACCCAGTAAATCACTTAAAAGTGAAATACGATTTCTATTTCTACAACTTAATTGCACGATTGGATCTATCCCAACACCCAAGAGTAGTACCCCTGCAGCTAAACTGGACATATGCACGCGTCCTGATTGATTGTCTGTGATGAGTATGGCGTCTACATAATCACGAAGAATATCTGCTTGAATCTGGATGCCATTAGAATTAGTCTCAGGCTTAAGAAAGATTTCCGATGTGATAACAAAATCCTGGGTATTAAGGGCTGTTCTAAAATTCTTCAATTTATTATTAGCTGCTTTAGGATGCTTACATTATTTGTCGATGATGGAAAAACTAAAGGTATAAGGTTCCTCAATAATGTGCAAGCCAGAATTATAAGTTGACGGATAATTTATACTAGGCTGGAGTTTCAAGACATCCTATGATGGACTCTTAATATTAACAGAAATTGAGGATGAAACTATTTCAACTAAGTTAAATCAACAACAAGCATTTAAGCAAGCATTGTCTTATCTCAGATCTGGGGATGCAAAGATGTGCCTAACTGCATGCAATGTTGCTCTCAAGCGTTTTCCCAAAGATGTAAACTTATTGTGTCTCAGCGCCCGTGCCAATATCTCACTTCGATTATTTGAGGATGCAAAAAAGAGTCTCGATGAGGCCATTCTGATTGCTCCCGATTTTATAATGGCAAGAGATACTTATGGAGATTTACTATTTATCCAAGGACAACCCGATCAAGCACTCAAGGAATACCAATACACTCTCCAGTTGGATCCTAGTCGTACTCATATAGAAGAGAAGATTGAGCGAGCCAAAGAACTGCAAATTAAACTACAGACATTACAGAAAAAGGCTCAGGAGGATCACAGCATAATCTCACAACAACGTCTGTCATTTGAGGAAGAAATGACTCAAGCACGAGAACATAAGGAATCAGGTAGGGGCAAGGAGGCGGAGGATATTTATCGTAGTATTTTAAAAAGAGACCCCAATCATGTTGAGGCGGCACGACTGCTGGCCCGAATCGCTATGGATCATGAACGTTATCATGAAGCAGAGATTTTATTGATGCGAGTTGTTAAAAATGCCCCTGATTATGCACGTGCTTGGATAGACTTAGCCAATACGCAAAACGATCAAGACAAGCACCATGAAGCCACAAAAAGCGCACATGAATTATTAAGAATTACACCAGAAAGTGCCGAATCTTATATGTTGTATGCTGGTATTATTGGCTCAGCCGGACGTCATGAAGCAGCGATCATAGCCTATGAAAAAGCGATTAAGTTATCCCCTCAGAAGGCAGGAGCATTCTCTAGTATGGCCCATCATCTGAAAACTATAGGCCGTCAAGATGAAGCCATAGCAGCTTACCGTCATAGCATTGCAATTAAACCTGATCATACTGAATCCTATTGGAGTTTAGTGAATCTTAAGACTTTCCAGTTCAAAGATGAGGAAATCGATACGATGCAAGCATTGCTGTTGAAAAAAGATTTAAGCGATGAATCACGGGTACATTTACACAATGCCTTAGGGCTTGAGTACGAATCTCGTAAGGAGTATCAAAAGTCATTTGACAACATGACAAAGTGCAATCAACTTCGACGAAAAGCAGAATCCTATGATCCCGTGGAAACAGAATCACTGCATCAGAAAATTATCACAATTTTTAATGCCGGATTCTTTGAGCAGGATGCAGCTGATGTCAGTGATGTTTCTCCAATTTTTATCGTCGGATTACCACGCTCAGGATCCACTCTTCTCGAGCAAATATTGGCCAGTCATACCCAGGTTGAAGGGACTTATGAACTGAGTGATTTATCTCGCACCATGCAGTCTGTCCGACGCCAGAACCCTCGAGGCAAGAAAAGCTTCCCAGAGAGCTTAGAGCATTTTAACCTTCAACAATGGGTTGCCATTGGTCAGGGCTACCTTGAAAGCACTCAAAAATATCGTACTGATCGAGCATTTTTTGTCGATAAAAATCCTAATAATTTTACTTTTATTGGCGCTCTTAAATTGGCTTTGCCCAATGCTAAGATTATCAACGCAAGACGCCACCCACTTGATAGCTGCTATGGGTCTTACAAACAGTTATTTGCCAGTGGTCAATCCTTTAGTTATGACTTAGTTGAATTGGGAGAGTATTATCTGCAATATCAGAATCTAATGGAATATTGGCACCAGGTGTTACCGAATTTTATCCTCGATGTTCATTATGAGAATGTGGTTAATGACTTGGAAACAGAGGTAGAACGCATTCTTGATTTTTGTGGCTTGCCGTTTGAGGAGCATTGTTTGCGTTTTCATGAAACAGAAAGAGCAGTTAAAACTGCTAGCTCAGAACAAGTCAGACAACCTCTTTATTCCAGTTCGGTTAACCTGTGGCGAAATTATGAAAACAATTTAGGTGATTTAATAGAAATCTTAAAACCACTATTAATTCAATTGCCAAAATCTGAACAGCCACTATCCCTACAAACTGAGGATTAATCATTGATTGATTATTTTTTGCTTTCTCTTTTAACTCAATGCTGGATGCTCAACATTAGAGTGTTAACTTATTCAATATATTGAATGAAAATACAAAAATCTATGTGAAAAAAAGACCTTCTGAAAATCGATTTAGCTATTGTTAAAGCTATAAAAAAGCTATATTGTATGGTGGTTCTAATACAACTTTAATAGTTGATCTAAACTTTGGGGGAAACCAATGACAGATAATAATTTGAAGTCAAATCTAAAACTAAATCCAGTCCATCTTGCTGTACTGGCAGCTCTATATCCCAGCTATCAAGCAATGGCTCAAGATCTAGCACTGGAAGAGATTGTTGTTACTGCGACAAAACGTAGTTTAAATATTCAAGATATTGCCTCAACTGTGCAAGCTATTCCAGAGGAAAGCTTGAAATTAATGGGTGCTAAATCCATGGAGGATTTTGCCCGTTTTATGCCAGGAGTTAATGTGGTCTCTGGGGTTACCAGTAGTACCGTGGTATTTCGTGGAGCCATCACCGGTTCTGGTTACATTGCTTCCTCATCAGGCTCAGTCTATTTGGATGAACTACCACTAACACAAGTAGGCTCACAGCCGAATGTGCGTTTGGTTGACATCGCACGTGTTGAAGCATTGTCTGGACCACAAGGAACTCTCTACGGTTCGGATGCACAGGCTGGAACCATGCGCATCATCACCAATAAACCGGTGATGGGAGAAACGAGTTCCGTTTTTGATGGTGAGTACAGAATGAATCCAGAAGGCGATCCTAGTTATCGCGGGTCCTTTGTCTTTAACTTTCCCCTTAAAGACAATCTTGCTTTACGGATGTCACTTTTCAATGATGAAGACGGTGGTTATATAGACAATATTTATGGACACACTGCCGATAACAGTTTCGGAGATCCATGGCCTCAAGCAGGCAAAGCCGGTGGGCATGGAACACTGGATAATGCTGCTTCTGTTGATAGCGATGTTAATTTTGCAAGGGTCAAAGGTGGCAGGGTTGCACTCAAATGGGAGATGGATGACAGCTGGTCAGCTACCGTCTCTTCAATGCATCAGGAGACCTCACAAGGATCAGGCAACTACTATGATATATATAGGGGTGATCTAAACCTTGTTTCCTTTCATGATGATTGGTACAAGGAAGATTGGCAGGCCCATGCGTTTAATGTTGAAGGCGATCTTGGTTTTGCCCAACTGGTAGCATCAGTGTCTTATCATGAAAGACAAGGAGGTGGTGTGTGGGACATTACCAATTACGCTCATTACTGGTCACACAACTATTGTTCTGATTCGTACTACACCCAAGACTATGCTCCATATTATTATGCAAACCCTGAAACCGGATACATCTCTTGGTATCCTGTCTATTGTCAGGGCACGGGCATTGATTCTGATTTTTATTCCTCATATCAAGGTAGGAGCGGTAACGATAAATTGGCTGCAGAAATTCGTCTCAGCGGCCAGAGCGATAGATTTGACTGGCTCGTGGGAATGTACTATGAAGATGCGGAAGATTGGTGGACAGCACCGTTTGCAATCCCCACCAATGGCGGCAAGGTTAAATTGGGAGAATCCACTTTTCAGTCTTCATTCGCAGCTGCTGCCTATAGATTTGCTGGAGTAGACTACCCAAGTGCAACCTCGCATTGGTATTCCGAGAGTGCAACTGAGTGGGATCAAAAAGCTATATTTGGTGAATTGACTTGGCATGCGAATGATAAGATTGACGTCACTTTTGGTGCACGGAGTTTTGATCGCACCAATACCCAATGGTATATCGTCAACCACCCAGGTGGAGAAGGCGTTCAAGGGTATCCGGACTCAGCTGTTCCCGAAACACAAGCGTATCGTCTGGAACAACAGGCTTTAGGTAAAGTCGGTCTAGCTACCACAAAAGGACGTACGGGTAATGACAAGGAATTCATTCCAAAAATCAGTGTTAAATACCTGTTGAGTGACGAAAGTATGATCTATGGGTTGTACACCAAGGGTTATCGACCCGGGGGTGTTAATCGTAGTCGTGGCGACCCATTCTTTCCAAATGCTTATGGGCCTGACATGATGGAGAACAGAGAAATTGGCTACAAGTCAACTTTTGCCCAAGGCAGAGGACGTCTCAATGTCATTGCCTATGATATGGAATGGTCTGAATATCAACTGGAACAGGTTGACCCATCACAAGTGCCTTGTGATTCCAACGGCAACGCCGTAGATTTAGGATCCCCTGATGCAGATGCTGGTGTAAAAACACCCGGTGTTTGCGGACAGCCATGGCAAAACTTGGTGGCCAATACAGGTCAAGCGCACATCACAGGCGTGAACCTTGAATTGGACTACCGGGTGAATGAAAGGTTAAGCCTTGGTTTCAACGTCGAGGTCAAGGAAGCAGAGACTGATGAGGATGCAACTGGTATCGTTGAATCTGGTCTACAATTACCGTTATCAGCCGATGGCAAAGGTGCTATCTGGTTAGATTATACTTGGGAAGCCTCACAATGGGGATCAAACTATGGTTTCGCAAGATTCCAATATTCCAAACAAGGCGCTATTTGGAATAATCTAGACGGTGGAGCCGTAGCCGATAGCATGAATCCTAGACAACGCGTTCCTGGCTATGCAATTGCAGATGCTAGAATCGGATTGCAAGGTGATGATTGGGAGGTCTCATTGTTCGTCAATAACCTCTTCGATGAACGCGCCGCCTATACTTACAGTGGCGGGCAATTCTTATGGGGAATGGGTTCCTCAGCAGATGGTGTTGACCATCATCAGCTAGTTTATGTGAACCGCCCACGTGAAGTTGGTATTCGATTCACCCAATCTTGGTGATTGGATAGCAAGCTCAAGTGATAAGATAAAAAGAACCGGGCATTTGCCCGGTTTTTTTTAATCCTGATAGGGCCAGATCTCTAACCCATGGATTGCATTTCTAATATCCATCGTCAAATTAACTGATCCTACAACCATAGCGGCTTCAAAATCATAGAGAGTCACAGTTGATGGCGAAGAACCACCGGCAACAAATCGGTCCCCGATTGTGCACAGACCCCGGCCAAACCCTTGGCGAGCAATATTAGAGTCATCGATACCGGAAAATTGGATGTCTTTTTCTTGATAGGTAATAATCTTATAGGCTTGTTCTTGTCCTTGACGTGGCACATAACGAACGCAGTCGCTAGCGGTGTCATTGAATAGCACTCCATCTTTCCAAAGCTGCGGGTTGTGTGTGTAAGCAGGGAGATCGCAAACAGTTTTGATTTCATTGCTACTGGTTAAAAACAACAATCCATTGGTATGCAAGCCAGAGAGAAAAATTCCCTTGTCATCGACATGGACCATGTTAATGTGAAAATCATTGACTAATCTGGGCCCATGATTACTTTGTGGGTCAAAAGTATGACCGGTCCATTGACCGTATTCTTGTCGTAACTGAAATCCCCAGTCGAATTCTTTAGTATCCAGATTAAAAGCCAGCAAACTATCAAAACCTGTCGATGTCAGTAGTAGGCGCCGTTCCATTCTGCATATTTCATGGGTGTGTTTTAAATAGGGATTTTTGTAAGAGTTCTGGATTGTAAAAGTCTGGTCATAGCAAAACAGTTCGTCGCTGGCTGCAATATAAATCTCATCACCATCGAACGTAATTCCTCTTAAGCCCCGATCAGCCCCTCTACCTTCAAAGTCAATGTCACTGGTATTCCAATCGACATGCTGTTGACCTTGTTGATGTTCAAAGTCAACGGTATAGATGCCACCATGGCTTTCACCTTGTTGGCTTCCTCGAACGACCGAGGTGAG
>CAXGBD010000002.1:0-44928 GCA_964008355.1 uncultured Gammaproteobacteria bacterium
ATTAGTTAAGGCAAAAAAAAACAGAGCCAAGGCTCTGTTTTCTAAGTCGAGTCCTTCGGGTGTCTGAAGTGAGATTTCTTCTTCAGCCCCTTGCTCGCTATCTCTTCGAGCTTGGTGGGAATCTGCCTTTGTTTTTGCGCTTCTCCAGCTGATTCGCTTTCACCCTTTAGGTCTCTTTCTCTTTTTGACTCTTTCTTTCGCTTCCTATAGTTCACTTCTGAATCGGTCTTTAAGAGATGGTTGAAATATTACGTAAGACTGAATTTTTTTCAAGATTTTTTTATAAAAAAATAATAAATAATTTTGGTTATTTTTTGATGTCCTATTAATCAAAGATATTTAGATTAATAAGCATATATAAGCTATTGAATATTCAATAAAAATAAAATACTAGATAATGATTATTTGTCCTATTCCAATTGTGTGATAATTAGAATACTTCTTTTCTAGTTTACTCATCTTGCGCAAAACTAATTATTATTGAGATCAATTACTTTTTTTTACTCAGTTGAAAGTCTTGATTTTACTAAAGGCTCCAATTTGAATTTGTTAAAAATAGATCAATTTAACATACTAAAGAAAATCAAGAATATGAACTCTAATAATCAAGTAACAATCGATCTCAATGCGGATCTGGGTGAATTTCAAACCAATACTCAGTATTCAAATGAACTACAAATGTTAAACCATGTGAGTTCGGGTAACATCGCTTGTGGTGGCCATGCTGGCAACGATGAGAGCATGAAAAAAATCATTGTTGCTTGTCAGAAAAATAAAATATCCATTGGTGCACACCCCTCCTATCCAGACCAGATCAGTTTTGGCAGACGCACAATTGAGATTACGGAATCTAAACTAAAGGAGTCATTGACTCATCAAATCAATAGGCTCTTAGATTTATCAAAGGAGCTCAATACCAAACTAACCCATGTGAAAGCACATGGAGCTCTTTATCATGATGTGTCAACTATTAACAATGTTGCAGCACTCTTTGTTGATGTCATCAATCAAATTGATCCAAATCTATATATTTTGGGGCCACCAGGTTCGGCGATAGAGAGTGTCGTAGAAGAGCATAGGATGCATTTCATCTGCGAAGCTTTTCTAGACAGACGATATAGTGACAGTGGGTTTCTACTTAATCGGAGTCTGCAGGGAGCTATTTTAGAAAATATATCAGAGCGTTGTGAGCAAGCAGTAAATATTGTTTGTCATCATAAAGTGCAAACAGAAACTGGAGGTTTTTTCAATCTTAAAGCTGAGACACTGTGTCTTCATAGTGACAGTCCCAATGCAGTTAAAACGGCAGCCAGGGTCTGTTCAGAACTTGCAAAAGTAAACATTACAATTCAAAGCTTTGTTGAATGAAAAAAATTGTTAACCCACCAATTATCCACTACGGTGACGATGCCTTATTGGTAAAAATTCAACACTTAGCATTAACCTGTAAACCGAACGAATATGCTCTTGCACTGTTGGCCTATCTAAGAGCATCCAACAATGACTGGATCGATGTCGTTCCCGCTGAAGAAAGTCTCGCGGTTAGATACAGCCCCTTTAGATTGTCTGCTAAAGAAGCGTACAGCAACTTGGAAAAACAGATTGATGAATTCGACTACCAGCCGTTAACGCAAAACAATCAATTAATTCATATTCCTGTTTGTTACCACGATAAATTTGCACCAGATATGCACACTGTAACCCAGCAGAAAGTATTGAGTAGGGAAGAGGTCATCAAGATCCATAGCAGCATTACATATCAAGTAACCATGATTGGATTTACACCCGGGTTTTCCTATCTTGGTGAATTGCCGGAGCAGTTATTCATGCCGCGTCTTGCTGTTCCAAAATTGCATTTATTACCAGGATCAATCGGTATTTCAGGATATAGAACAGGAATTTATCCCCTCGGAGGACCTGGAGGGTGGCAAATTATTGGGTGCACACCAATGAAATTATTTGATTCAGAATTAAACAATCCATTTAAGTTATCGACTGGCATGACCATTAAATTCTCAGCGATATCGATTGAACAATTTCAAGACCATCAAAATCAAGTGACCAGATGAGCATCGAAGTAATCACACCAGGACTGCAAACCACGATTCAAGATGAGGGTCGAAGTGGCTGGCGTCATATGGGGGTTCCACAATCTGGTGCTGCAGACCTTTTCTCTTGTAAGGCTGCCAATTATTTGCTTGGGAAAGCATGTGATTCTGCAGTGATAGAATGCACACTCACAGGACCCAGATTATCTTTTCTAAAAGAGATGCAAATTTTAATCACAGGGTCTGACATGAATCCTAAGATCAATGACAAGCAACTCGATATGTATAAACCCTACAGTGTTAATGTTGGAGATGAGCTGGTGATGAGTGCTTGTTCTTATGGATGTCGTAGTTATATAGCTTTCTCTGATGATTTAGTGTGCAACCCAATAATGGGTAGCCAGTCAACCTATCTGCCTGCTAATTTTGGCGGTTTCAATGGGAAAATTCTGCAGAAAGGAGACATCATTCAGACCATAAGCTCGCCTAATCTCACAAGTAAACTTCAGGATTCTGCTGAGATTACAGGTCAGGATTTTACTAATCAATGGTGTCTCAAAGCAATTCCGGGACCAGAGTTTGAAGTTCTGGATCAATCTTCACAAACCCTTTTGTTTTCTGAAACTTTTAAGGTATCCAACGATTCAGATCGCATGGGGAGTCGCTTAATTGGTAAGAATCTAAATGTTAAAACAACCGATCATATGACAAGTGGACCACTGTTTCCTGGTACCCTTCAATGCCCTAAGGATGGATCTCCAATATTATTGGGTTCAGACGCCCAAACGCTGGGTGGCTACCCGAGATTGATTCAAGTTCCACTTTTCAATCAACATTTAATCGGTCAACTAAGACCGGGTGACTCTATAGAATTTAGAAGAATTTCAAATGAGGAAGCTGTTGAAGAGTTAAAACAACAAGCATTATCATTTCCCTTTATTGCTAATATATAATGCATGCAGTTTCAAAGTTGCGCCTGTAGCTCAGTTGGATAGAGTACCTGGCTTCGAACCAGGTGGTCGGGGGTTCGAATCCCTCCAGGCGCGCCACCAATTTGAATCAAATTACCAGGGGATTGGTGTGCCATCACAATTGACAAAAAATGGTTCACTATCCAATGTCAGATGATCTATATATCGAATCATCTGTGTCACTGATTCCAGAGTCGTAATCATTGGAATCTTTCCTTCTAGAATCATTTGTATCAGTATGACGGGGACAATTTTTGTTAAATGTTCAGGGATGGGATCACCCAGTTTTAGATCTAGAAAACCTCGAGTATCGACTAAGCCAGGATTAATGAGGGAAACCATAATTTTTTCAGACTTCAATTCATGATAAAGGTTATGTGCTGCCAAATGAAGTGCGGCTTTGCTGGCTCTATAGGAATACAGCGTAACTGGGGGTGCTATCTGACCATTAGATCCGGCTGCGCTAGCCAGGAATACAATTTTTTTCATATTCCCTAGTCGGATATTCTCAATTAATTTTTCTGTGACACGAATGGGACCTATGGCATTCACTTCAAAGCTTTTTGTGAACATTTTATAATCAATTTGTCCAAATTTTTGGGGATCCGGTGGCCCAAGATAAGCGGCATTGTTGATCAATAAATCGATAGGTTTTTCTTTTAATTGAGCAGCCAGATCATTAACACTTTCATCTTGGGTTATATCCAGTGATTTTAGTGTAAGATTAGAGTGATCCTTTTCCAGTTGGATCAAATCATCCGCTGCCTCCGGATTTCGACAGGTTGCGATTACTTCCCAATCAATCAAAAGATATTGTTTGACAAATTCAAGTCCAATGCCTCGATTGGAACCGGTGATTAAAACTGTTCTGTCTACATCAGTCATCGATACTCCTCTATAGTCTTGGAATTTCAGGATATGACCACCCTTCTGGGTTGGCTTTTCTTGCAACAGAAGGGACAACACAGTAGTTGTTATTGGCAATCATTTCTCGCCATTTTTTTTGATCAATTTGCCAGCCTTTTGCTTTCATTTCATGCATTATTTCCCAGTAAACTTTTATAATTGTGTCTTCGTGAAGACCGACAATAGGTGACATACCATCGGGACCACCCTTAGGCACTTGGGCTTCAGCAATATCCTTGTCTTCAAAAATGTTCTTCAAATTTCTCTCAAGTGCTATAGGGTCATTTTCTTTTTCAGTCATAAAATTTCTAAAGAAATAATAGCGCATCATTGTGCTTGTTTCATCTATCGGTGTTGAGAATTCATAAAAGCAATTGAATGTTCCAGAGCCCATTGCACCAATTTCCACTTCACCTCGGAGTGTTTGTCCAGCTAAAAAATATTTTAAAACAGATTTAACTTGTGTTCCTTTCTCTCTAATATTTTTCCATTCACCTTTGCTATAGGTTGATTCGGTATGAATAAATGCAGTCAGCCCATAATCAGTTCTCCTGACTTCGTGAGGGGGTGGTTGAACTGGGTTTTCTTGATCTAGAAATGATATGCCATGAACAATTGGAAGATGAACATAGTCTAAGTTACTGAACTTTGCCAAATGAAAATTAGATTCAAAAACGACATCATATTCAACATAGGTATAACTTGGATCGTCGAGTTCCGGAATGTCAAAAATTGGTACCGCCTGTTCAGGTTGATCCCCTAGAAAAGTCCAGATCAATCCATGTTTATCTACTGCGGGATAGTGATCAATTTTGGCTTCAGGGGTTACTTTTTCAGAATCATCACTACCGATAGAAGGTATTTTTCTACAGCGTCCCTTGTTGTCATATTGCCAGCCATGGAAAGGACACACTATCATCCCTTCCTCGCTACACGAACCATCTGACAAACTCGAGCCTCTGTGTGGACAAACATTACTCAGACAGGCTGGGTTGCCTGCTTTATCTCTAAATAAAACAAAATCAGAACCGAGCATTTTCACATACAGAGGCTGATCCTTTAAATCACTGCTTCGTGCTGCCACATACCAAAGATTGGTGTACATCGTCTTAATCGTTATCTATATTAATTAACTGGTGATCATATTTTGTAGGACGATCACTCATCTACATATAATGGTAGTATAGCAATCAATAAAAATGAAATGAGTTATGAATAAAAGTTTTTCATCTGATGAATCTAGAAAACTAGGCCCTATATTATTGATGCCCGGTATTAGTAGGGTCAGCGCTATTAGTTTCTTTCCAGTAGCAATGTTAAATACCTCGGTATTTGCTTTTATGAATTTCATGCAACCCTATGTCCTAGAAGAGCATCTTGGGATTGCAAGAAACATACAAGGGGCTGTTGTTGGTTCAATTAGCACAATGCAGGAATTAATAATTATATTATTAACTGCTTTCATGGGAGCATTGGCTGATAAGGTCGGAAGACGACCCATTTTTTCAATAGGCCTCTTATTGATGGCGCTTGCTTATTTACTGTTTCCCCTATCCACTGAGTTTTACCATCTCTATCTCATTCGAGCCATTTTTGCTGTAGGAGTATCTGCCGCTTCAACTATACTGCTGGTTTATACAGGCGATTATCCTCAAGAACGTTCAAGGGCAAAATGGAATGGTTTCATGGGTTTATTCCAGGGAATAGGAGTGATGGCAACGTCGTTAGTCTTAACAAAAATGCCAATGGTTTTCAAAGCAAGGGGGTTTGATCCTATTGATGCTGGAACCTATACCTTTTGGATAGCGACCATTATTTGCTTATTAGCATCCCTGATAGTTTTTACTTTATTGAAACCAGGATTGAAGACAATAAAAATTCAGAAGCCCAAACTGGGTTTATTGATAAAGGAGGGTTATACAGCTGCTAAAAAAGATTCTAGAGTCAGATTAGCCTTCATTGCTTCTCTGGCTGCTAGGGGTGATATTTTTGTGGTAGGAGCCTTTACATTTTTGTGGATGACTCGTTTTGCCATAGATAATGGCATGACCATTGACGAGGGTTATGCCCGTGGAGCGATCATTGTGCCCATCATAGCTGGCACGGTAGTAATTACCGCCCCCTTATTTGGTTTCCTGTTTGATCGATTGCATAGACTTTATGGAGTCATGATTGCATTTACACTGTCATCCTCAGGTTATTTAATGATGGGTCTCGTTGATGATCCGATGTCATCCTCAATAATACCGACAGCCATTTTCTTGGGCATGGGTGAAGGCGCATCGATTATTTCTTCGACATCTTTGATGGGGAAAACAGCTCCGGCAGCAATTAGAGGAACGCTTTTTGGTGCTTTTGCAATGTGTGGTGCCATTGGTCAAATTATTGCCGGTGGAGCGGGTGGTTTTTTGTTTGATTATATTTATACAGGTCCATTTTTACTCATGGCCTGTCTAAATTTTCTTGTTTTGCTCGTGGCCATCTATACATGGGTTTCTCGAAAGAAAAATAACTTAGAATAAAGTTCAAATTACAATTTAATTGTTTTTCCTTTTCCCAATTTCATTTTTAATGCATGATAAAAAGCTAATACATATTGGAGGTTACACATGAGTAATGCACATCCTTGGCTGGAACAAATACCTTGGACAACCAAAGCATTGCCTAGAGACATGTTGGAGCATCGTATTCAGAGAGCTCTTACATTGAGCAATCTTGGAATGTTGGGCACACTAGGTTTACATGGACCAATAGTGAGTCCGTTGGAGTTCTATGCAGATAAATTCACCGTTTATATTTTCCCCCAACCTGGCAGCCCAAAGCTTAAAGCCATGCAGAGAGATCCAAGGGTTTCATTTGCAGTGGCAAACCCCATGGCTGGATGGGTGGTGGCTCAGGGTGCACAATTGTTTGGCAAGGCAGAATTATTGGATCCTGGCACAGCAGATTGGGAGTATGGTATGACTATTTTTAGATGGCAGGCATCGTCGGCAGAGATTGGGTTCGGATTTGATCAACCGCCTCAAGGAATTCTTATGAAATTAGATCCTGATCGGATTGTCTATACCGAGCATTTTCTTAGAAAAGACGGTTATGGGCCTCGGCAAATATGGCGTAAGGATGAGAAGGCAGAACAAGCTTCTGATGGTTTAACAGAATCAGAAAATACCTAATTATAAAATTAGAAAATTTAAGTATTAGGAGTTTTAACAAATTGGAAGTAGATTCCTAAAACAATTACTGCCAAGGCACCAAAGAAAAAAGGATAGTTTGGATTGATATTATAGAGCAGGGCACCAATTGTAGGTCCAAAAATCATGCCTACTACTGGTGCTGCCGATAACAGACCTGCCATTTCTCCTTGTTCATGTTGTTCAACACTTAAGGTTGCAGCTGAGTTTAATACTGGAGAGATCATGCTAAAAGCAACACCAATGCCGGCAAATGATAAATAATAGTAGTTCAGGTTCTCTATGTATGGAATTGACAACAGTACCAATCCAAAAATAAAAAAACTGAGTCGCAATAAGATTTTTACAGGTATATTTATGAGTTGTAAGACTACAGCTTGCATCAGTGTTGTGGCTAGAGCCATTGAGAGCAACGCAATGCTGGTTGCTTTAATGATTTCATTATAACCCGTAACACCAAGTCGATCTTCAATAAAGAATGCCGCTATGACTTGTGTTCCAGTAAATACCAAAAATACAACTGCCCAACCAATAAGGTAGGGTATGATTCGCTTGTCATAAAATTTTAAATTGTGATTTTGTACTGGTTGAGCCTGCAGTCTTTGATTTGGCTCAATTAAAAACTTCATTGCTAAAAGACCGCCTATGATTGCCAGGGCTGCACCAAAATACAATGGAAATAAGGGATGAATGAAAGCAAGCCCACCTCCAAGGGCAGGACCAATCATGGTACCAATACCAGACGACATACCAATGAGTGCCATGCCTTGGGTTCTATGTTTATCCTCGGTTGAATCTGAGATATAGGCAACCGCAGCGGGTTGGATACCTCCAATAAGACCCCCATAGATTAATCTGATCACAAATAATATGGAAAATAACTGCCAAGTGGCAAACAATCCCCATAAGCCAAGTTGAATTCCAAATGCAAACAATGCATAAGCTAATGCATAACTGAATAGACCTATAATAAAAACAGGTTTTCTGCCAATTGACTGACTTTTTTTACCCCAATAAAAGGATGAAAATACCAAAGCCACATTAGAAACGGCAAGCAATATGCCAAATTGATTTGTACTCAGACCAATGCTTCGGGATAAAGGAGCAAAAATGATATAGAGCATTGAAAATCCGGCTCCATAAATAATCAAGCCGATAATCAAAATGATTTTGTCTAGACTAATCCTAGATTGTCTTTCATTCATTAGCTGTATTGGAGATTATTATAATATTACTTAGAGGTTCTCTCTTGGACATCTATTCTGAGTCCTGCAGGGGATCTTAAACTACAAACAGGACCGTTTCCATATATTAAATTAAGATCTCCAAAATGGGCTAGATCAACCCCTATTGTTTTTGCTTTTTGAGTGAATGCTTTCATAGAATTGGTTAAAAAAGAGCAATGCAAAACCCCTAGTGCGGGGGGAGAAGCTAATTTAAAACGGTTCACTTGATCGGATGCTCCTACATAGCTAATGATTTCTACTGTCCCATATCTGTCTTTTTCATCACCGGAGAGTAGTCTTAGATTCAATCCTCCCCCTTGGGGTAAACCAATCATTTTCTCGATGTGTTCTCCAAATAACTCTTCGTGTAGAGTTTCTTTCAAGTTGAATAGATCCGAATAGAATTTTCCTTCCCTGGCGGTATCCGGAACGATGACCACCAAGGAGGTGATACCACCATAACCTTTTGCCGATAATTTTATTTTCTCTTCTAGCCACTCCATGAAAACAATATTTGTTTCATCGTGACCGGGCATTTGTACTTCAATGACATCTGCTTGTAATGTTTCTATCCTGTATTCGATGTACTTGGATCTGAATGAATAACCCATTTGTTGCAACTCATCATATTTTTTTGGTAAATCTTTGCAGGAAAGGTCCAGATTCTTGGGACCCAAATCGGTGCTATTGGCATCTTTTCTGACGGGATCATTGGGAGTCTTAAATTCCACTAAGTGAAGTTGACCAATTTCGACTCCAGGCGTTCTGACTAAAGCTTGAGTTCTTATATTATCGGGATCTATCCCCCATAGTGTTGCTAAGTTTTCATCTAAACCAGTTATTTTCTTTACCAATTCTAGATCAAACGTATCAACCCAAAGATCAAGTGCTGAATTGAGGTTCTCTACTCCTATTGCGATGGTTGAAATTGAACTGGGCATAAGGGTTCTATCTTTTATTTTTAATTTAAATCAACGTATCACAGATCTTCATCACAATCCTTGATCTAGATCTATGTTTAACCAGTTTATCCCTCGTTTTGCTAGCATGGTCTCTGATGAAAAATACTGCTATTGTAGGTAGAATAAGCAATCTAATGAATGATTGATTCAAATACTGGGAAAATGTTTTCGCAAGATAATCTACCGCTTAAAGGAATAAAAGTTACAGAGTTCACCCATATGATTATGGGACCTGCGGTAGGTGCTATTCTTGCTGATTTGGGTGCTGAAGTTATCAGAATTGAACCGGTTACTGGAGATAAGACGAGATTATTGCCTGGTTCTGGGATTGGCTTTTTTACTTCTTTTAATCGAAATAAAAGATCTATTGCTCTGGATATAAAATCAGACCAAGGCAAGGATATTGCATTAAAACTGATTCAGGAATCAGATGTACTGATCGAGAATTTCAGACCTGGCACCATGGAAAGACTTGGATTCGGCTACGAGGATCTGAAACCTTTAAACAACAGGTTGATTTATTGCTCAGCCAAAGGATTTCTCCAGGGCCCTTATGAAAATAGAACAGCCTTGGATGAAATTGCTCAAATGATGGGTGGGCTTGCTCATATGACCGGACCCATTGGCCAGCCTTTGAGAGCTGGTTCATCGGTGATTGACATTATGGGTGGTATGTTTGGTGTCATTGGTATTTTAGCTGCTTGCGAACAACTAAAAACTACTGGTAGAGGCCAAAAAATAACCAGTGCTTTATTTGAAAATGTGGCGTATTTGATGACACAACATATGGCTCAATATGCCATTACTGGAGAAGCGGTTCCACCGATGCCGGTTCGTAAATCCGTTTGGGCTATTTATGAGGTCTTTCAAACCAAGGGGGATGAGCAAGTGTTTGTTGGGGTTGTCAGCGATGCACAGTGGCAATCATTTTGTAAGGCTTTTGATTTACTGGAATTGTTAGAGAATTCTGATTTGAATGAAAATGCCGGCAGAGTGGAGCATAGAGATCTCATCATCCCCATCATCACTGAAACATTCAAACAATATACCAAATTGGAGTTGATGCAGAAATTGGAAGAAACAGGATTACCGTTTGCACCGATATCCAAGCCAGAAGACCTTTTCGAAGATCCGCATTTGAATGCATCTGATGGTTTGGTTGCAATCGATCTTCCCGAAGGAGGGCAAGTTAAACTACCAACTTTGCCGATAGAAATGGATGGCAATCGATTTGGGGTGAGGTATCAACCTTCACAACCTGGAGAGCACACCAGAGAGATTTTGAGAGAGCTTGATTTTGACGATGAGATAATTGATCAGATGGTGAATGAATCGGTTGTGTCAGAATAACCGCATTAGTGTGATTCGGCATAATTTCCTGTTTGACTTTCGGTTATATGTTTTCGGTAATGTTTGATGCATTTAAATCCTGCGATAATGCCAATGATCCCGACTGTGATTGATACCATGGTCATGGAATAGCGAATCATGCTTTCATCTTTGAAAAAGTAATCGTTTAGTAGTCCCACACTAGTAGGCCCTAGTGTGTAACCTGTCATGCTGATGACAAAGTAATAGATGGCGGTGACTTGTCCTCTGATTTGATTAGGAGTGATGTTGATTATTGCAATGGGGGCAAGAGCTGTCTGGGCAGCTGCAGTAATTATTTGAGGAAGAAACATCAGAGTTGCTAACTGATAAGTAGGCATCAGGGGCACTAGTGAGGCGCTGACGGCCATTATGATGAAGCAATACGCGAACAATTTAACGTGTGCAGCATTATCACCCTTGTTAAATAGTTTATCTCCAAATACACCACTCATGGTTGCACCAAGTGGTCCACCGATAAGAAACACCAATCCTTGCCAAAGTGCAATTGTGCCGATGTCTATGTTATATGTTCTGATGTACATTGCAGGCATCCATGACAAGAATGCATATCCAATCAGAACTGAACATGCCATCGATAGAAACAACCATCCATAAGTTTTCTTTCTTGCTAAAAGAAAATCAATCGTTTGTTTTACGGAAATTTCATCGGTCTGCTGACCGTCTTGTCCCCTGATTATTATTTTGTCTTTTCTTGAAGGTTCTTTAACGGTTCTCATCAGCACTGCAACAATTAACCCTGGGAGACCCACCAACAGAAATAGAGCTTGCCAGGCGAAAATTTCACCTATGTATGGAAGGATGATTGGAGGCGCATCGCTGACATAGGCTATAATTTGCCCCCCACCGATGAACGCTATGCCAGATCCAACAGAGACACCCATATTGAAAAATCCCAAGGCCTTGCCCCGTTTCTCAGCGGGGAAGTAATCACTGATCATTGATAGTCCACTGGGACTTAGAGTCGCTTCTCCAACGCCTACACCAACGCGAGCTAGGAACAACTGAGTGTAATTCCTAGCCAATCCACAGGCTGCCGTCATCAGACACCAGATTGTTATGCCTGTGGCAATAATTGCTCTTCTGCTTTTTTTATCTGCCAATCGGCCAATGGGTATGCCCATGGTTGTATAAAACAGTGCAAACGCAAATCCCAACAATAAACTAACTTGAGTATCAGACAGATCCAAGTCTGTTTTTACATCTTGCACTACCAAGGCAAGTATTTGACGATCTAGAAATGAAACAATATAGGCAATGGTTAGAATAATAACGGCATACCAAGCTCTTTTATTTGAAGGGTAGGTTTGGATCGTATTGTTTTCAGACATCTGGGTTCAATTAGTTATTATTTTTCCATCCAGCTTAAATCAATTTTTTTATTAGCATCCAAGACTGAATATATTTTGCCAATTGTTGTTTTATCTTCGATGCATTTTATGATCATGAGTGCCAGATCTTCACGGGACATTCTTCCCAGAATGCACTCTTCTGTCAAGAGACCATCACCCGTGGCAGAGTCATTGGTGAGTTGACCCGGTCTAATGATTGTAAAATCCAAACCAGAGTTTCTAAGAATATTCTCTGCCTTTGTTTTTTCGTCAGTGATGGGACCTAGTATTGGTTTTAGAACATCTGGCAAATGAGGCTTGCTTTCTCCTGAACCAATGCTAGTGATGAAAATGAGTCTTTTAAATTCAAGGTCAACTGCCGATTCAATAATATATTTATTGCCCAAGAAATCAGATCTGGTTCCTTGTTCATTACTCGATCCACCTACTAAGCTAATGACCGTGGCCTCATTGGTGATGTTACTCATAGCATTAATGACTTGATTGGCATTTAATGCATCTGCTAAGAAAGCATTAGCCCCTAAGGCACTCAAATACTCTCTATCTTTTTCCTTTCGAGCAGCTGTGTATAAAATATAACTCTTTTTTAGAAGTAGTTTTGATAGAGCCAAGCCGGTGGCTCCTGTTGCCCCGAACAGAATAACAGTTGTCATTCAATCAACTTGCTAGAGATTCAGTAAAATGTCAAGAGCAGCACGTTCACCAGCCTCCATGGCTCCTTCCATTCCTGTTGATAGGCGAGCGGTATGAGTTCCTGCAAAATAGAGTCGTCCGAATGGTTTCGTTAAAATATCACTAAATTTCTTGATTTGCCCTGGACTTAGATAGGCTCCATGGCCTTTGGTCCAGGGATGGGTGTGCCAATTTTGTACTGCTATGGGCTCTACTTTTCCTTTGGAACTGGGGCGAATTTTAGCCAACTCATCTATGAGATCTTGGACGATGATGTCATCGTTTTTGTCTTGCCATTTTTTTGTTCGATTGCCAGAGATTGATATCCAATAGTAACCGTGACCCTCTGGGTCTCTGGTCATTTTCACCCAAGTACCGGTTCCTTCGGCCCACATTATCGGAGGGAGCCCATCTTTTTCCCAGAACGGTTCTTTGATATCAAGAAAAACGGAAATATTTTCATCATAGGGTATTTGCTCTACTGCAGCTGCATGGAGTTCTGGCAGGGTAGGTTCGATGGTTATTTCTCGAAGCATAGTTAATGGAGTGGTACACACGGCATACTGAGCCTTATAGGTTCTTCCCGTGCTGTCTTTAATTTCAACACCTTCATCTTTGACTCGAATACCAGTTACTTTTGTGTTTAAGTCAATGTTGCGTTTGAGTAGTGTTGTCATGCCGTCGGTCAATCGACTCGTACCTCCCTCAATGCCAAACAAGGTATTCACTTCACGAAAGGAAAATAATCTTTGTAAACGTAGTTGCCATAGGGTAGAGACTTCACGAAGATCTTTACCGGTGTGTCGCTCTTGGATAATTCTCAATGCCTCTGGATCAATATTTTGTTGTTGTAGGTAGTCGTAGTAGGAAGTATCCAAATAGGCAGCTTCGGGTTCCAACCACGAGCCTAAATGTTCAAGCGGCGATTGTTTAGGGAAAAATGCATTGGCCTGCGCTATGGGTGGCAATGACTTGGTCTTACCCATAATCTTGTTTGTCGGTGAAGTTGCCCATTGTTCCATCGCTACAGTTTTTCCATTGATGTAGAACGACATGGCTGGAAAACCAGTGCCAGTTCCCGGTCCTAACCAAGGGATAAAAGCAAGCCCGAGACGTTTAGCCATATCCACTGTCCGAGGGTGAGATTCAGCGCTTAACTCATTCGCTCCCGCATTCGGCTTATGTTTCTTATCATCCAGAGTGTAAACACGACCGCCAATACGATTACTGCCTTCCAGGATCAGAACGTCTAAACCTTGTTCTTCTAAAATTAAAGCCGTGTTGAGCCCAGATACCCCTGCGCCGATGACGATAACTTGGGCATCTTGATTTCCTGATCTACCAAAAGCTAGTTCTCCAGGAACAGCTACTGCTGCGCCTAACAATTGTATTGTACGTCTACGGTTAATAAGTGTTTTCATTCCATCTCCTAAAAAAATAGTACAAACAGCTACATCTTAGATGATGTAGAGACTAGACATTAACATAGGTCTTTGTCTAGTAATTGATATAGATCAGTTTTTATATGATTTAGATCAATTTCAAAACCAATATCAATCTATATCATTGATAAGTAATGGATATTGATATTATTCTTGAAGCCGGTTTAGTAGTCTGCAAACTAAAATCTTGCTCTCGACTTAGGGCGGAAGATAGGAAGATTAGGAGGGACGAGTTATGATGTTTACTAATGTTTGGTATGTAGCTGAATCGAGCGATAAAATCAAGGATCAGCCTGTGGGAGTGACAATGTTGGGCCGGGATTTCGTGCTATTTCGCGATCAGTCCGGTAAACCAGTTTGTCTCAGTGGCGTTTGTCCACACCGCGGGGCTGACTTGTCTCAGGGAAAGTGTGAGCCTGATGGCACGGTCGGTTGTCCTTTTCATGCGTGGCGTTTTGACAGTAACGGCAGATGCACAAAGATTCCTTCCAACAAAGATCCGGTCGGTGAGATTCCCGATGCAGCACGTGTTGATTCTTACCCAACGGAAGAAAAATATGGTTACATCTGGGTATTCTTGGGCGATGATCTAGAAAATGCAGAGCCAATCTTCGACATACCAGAATACAAAGATTCGGCATGGTCCAGTGTGACACATGCCGTGACCTGGAACTGTAATCAGCATTGGGCAAAGCAGCTTGATCTCGATCACGTGCATTTACCGATCGTACATGGTATCGGCTTCGGTGGTGACAACCCAGTTAGACCCCCGGATCATACGGTTGAATATCGTAATGACGGCGGCTTTGAAGCCAAGATCTCTGGCAAGCCGGATATCACAAAGGGCAAGTGGTTGGAGCTACGCGATACACGCAGTGAGGTGTCTTCGAAATTCAAGTATTTCGTGCCTGGATTTACATCACGTGGCAAAGTTGCTGTCGGCGGGGTAGAAAAAGGGCTCTATAACATTTTCTATCAGTTCACGACACCGATCGATGAAGAACACACGCGGATGTACTACACGTTTTTCCGTAACTTCATGACGGGACCGGAGGGTGATGCTGAACACCTGCGCCGCAATTGTCGGAATATTTATCAGGATAAATCATTGGCGGAAAAGGTCATGCCGAAACGAGCACCGGATGTACCGGTCTATCCGATGATTACCGCAGACCGCGAGGATAAACTTATCGGTGCATATTGGAAAGTCCTTCAGAACTTGCGGAGCAAGGGCTGGCAGATCGACCGGGTACAGCTTGAAGCGTTGGATCAAAACGGTGACCACCGGACTATCCCTTCACCCGCACGTCGGCAGGAAGGTCCTGAGAAATGGGTATTCGAAGAAATACCCCGCATTGCTGGCACTGATAAGGCACAGCGTGATATAGCCTGAACGCAATCGATCAATGTCGGAACCAAGGTACCGGCTGCAATACAACAGATTAAGGAGAGCAACGATGAGTCGAGTAAGTAAAATCAACAAAGAACAAAGTGACGGACACTGGAATCTTGTGCGTTTCCGATCAGATGCGTATGACGCCTGCCAGGCACTTGAAGAAATCGCCTTCGCTGATGGCGCCTTGTCGACAAAGACCAAGGAACTAATGGCGGTTAGTATTTCAATACAAACTGGATGTGAGGCTGCTATTCAGAAGCACATCGACCGGGCCGCTGAACAGGGAGCAAGTTTTGAGGAGTCATTAGAAGCTATTGAGGTAAGTATCGCCATGGGTGGCAGTACAGCCGCTGCCGCTGCGCATGTCGCTTTTTATGCCTTGGACCAGGTCTACTCACGCGAAATTCTCAAGTTCTAACTATAAACAGCCTCTGGAGAAATTCTAAGCCAGACTGAGTGCCTCTCAAGAGCGAATAACCTGGATGCATCACCTAGAATTCAACAAGACAGGTCCTTTGCAAATCTTTTACGATCTGTTTGAAGAGCATATGTCCCTGGATGACAATTACCAGTTCTACTCGAACAGCAAAAAAGCAGGAATCAACACGTTTCTCAGCTCCGATATATTCAGCGCTGAGAAAGTTTCAACGATCATCCTTGAAGAATATTCAATCCGGGGAAAACTGGGCGGCAACGTCATGTTGACTTTTCCCGATCCTGAATACGATGTGCCTATTTTTGCATTTCAGCTGGGCGGGAATGCCACCAAATCCAAATCATTTGCCCTGTTAGATATCAGTCCAACATTACCCGATTTAGACTACGAGCCTCTGATTCCGGTATTCGAAAAATACAGAAAACTTCTCGACTTGCCTCGATCAAAAATTGATTGGGTCAATAGCACGAGCTCGCCGTACCTGCTGCTTTGCCAATACGATACTCTGGATATCAAGCTGTTCCTCGAAGCCACAAGGGAATACCTGAAGGTATGGATCGAACATTATTACAAACCGGGCAAAAAACTAACCAATGAAAAGGCCTTTGAGAACGTCAACAATGCCATCATTAAATACAAACGGGTCCTGCACGACAACGATCCTGCTTACGGCATATTTCACAAAGAGTGGGGCGAACCCGTCGCCGACGCATTCTTTTATATAGAGACCCGCAATCATCCATCAATCCCACCGCCGGATCATTCCGGAAAGACAAAAAAAGCATGGGAAAACAAGAGCTTGAATATTCTCTGGGAAATCCAGGCACAGGAGCGCGTTTTACAGGCTCCCGAGCAGGTACAAAAGCGTATTATTGACACCATTGAAGCGAAAGCGTCTGACGACAATATGGGAATCATCACGCTGGAATTATTCGACAAATATAAAGAAGCTATATTCGTCTAAACCGTCCGGTTAAACCTAATAAAAAAATGCACTTTTTTTAACTTTCTTACTTAAGCGGAGGTGCCGGAGTTTGTTCTCTTGCATAGTATTCCAGACTGGAAATGCTGGGTCCGTAATCTTCCGTTGGGGCGCTGAGCATATGTGGATAATTTTCTTCAGCGAATTGCCTGATATGCTTTGGAATGATATCGATTGAATTTGATTTAATCATGGCTCCAACGTATACACAATGACCAGGTGTATCTCCCATTAACATCCAAGGTAGCCAGGGTGTTATGCGACTCCAGGTTCCATTGTAGTGCACTGAAGTTAATTCAGGATTTTGTAATTCGTCTAATGATACAAAATAGCGCATCATTTCAGAGACTTGAGCCATTGGACCTGATGATTCTCTGACCCACTTATCAGGTTGCAGCGCATTGGGATAATAAAGGTGCATATCAGTATTTAAAACCACGGTATCACCTATTATTCTCCAGGGGAAAAGCAGAGGAATTTTGATTGGCTGTTGTTTTTCCTTTCCTGGAAAATCTTCAGGAGCAAGGATCAGCCACTCACTGATCGTATAATTAAAGGGATCATTGGCGACGTGAACGACATTAACCACTTCTTCTGTCCAGGGATTGGTCCATTCATGAATGATTTCACCGCTTCGAGAATTGGTGTAGAAAATAACCTCCTTATTTAATCGACGAATCGTACCGTCCTCTTGCTGAGGCAGCAGTCGGGTACACAAAAATGTTTCAAATCCGCACAATTCTTTTACAGCCTCACCAGGCTTAACACCAAGAATTTGGCCATTGACATAACTAATTGATTCATTCTCTGAGTTTAAATCACCCTGGATTCTAGCCCAGGCGTCTCTGTTCCATGTATTGGATTGAAAATTTATTTCATGTTCAAATTCAATGGTCATTCTTTTCTCCTTGTTAACGCGATTCACGCATGATGTAATTAATAATTAATTTTCTTGTATCTGGATCTTCAATTCCTTCCATTCTCATCCTATTTCCAGGAATAAAATCTTTAGGATTGGACATGAAAGCATCCAATGCCTCTGGTGTCCAGATCAACCCGTTATTTTTCATCTGGATGAGTGCATCAGAATATGTGAAATTGTCAGAGATACCTGCAGGTTTAGCAAAAATACGATATAAACTTGGAGCCATTCGATCTCTATCATTAGCTTTTATTGAATGACAGAATCTACACTTGCCCCCATCCCAGTTGGAAAAGGCATCTGCTTCCATTTGCTTTTGTTCATCGCTGATCATTGGTAGTTCATTGAGATAATAATCTGGCAGATCCAGATTGGCAGTTAATTGCTTAATCTCATCTGGGGTGGCATTGGTTGTATTGGTCAATGGATAGGCACCAAATATTAGGTAGGGCAAATAACAAGATACTGCTAGTAAAATTAAAACCAAAAGCCAGTCTTTTTTCTTGCCAATTTTCATTGCTTACCCATCTTAATAATCAAGTGAAAATATTAAATCGCCAAACCCGGTAACGGATCATATGATAAATACCTATGAGTACAATAAACAAGATGATAGCGATATATAAAAATGCAAATACACTGTGAAGATAACCAGAAAAAACCCACAGAGCATGATTAACAGATTCCGAGCTCGATTGAAATTGTATCAACCCGTCAGACCAAGCGGTAACCACACCGGTAAGCCCCTGAGCAATGAAGGAACAATAAAGAGTAAACTGAAGAACATGCAATTGATTGAAAGCTTCTTGTGGTAATTTTTGTTGTTTGTTTTGAGGAGGGAAGTGCCACCAAATATAAACCCTGAGAAAACTAAATGCGAATAAGATGGAAGCAATTGCCAAATGAAAACTTCTTAACGAAGCCCTTTCAGGTGATTCGATCGGAACTCTAGGGGCCACAGACATGTTGATGAAAACCACAATGAATAGTACAAGAATTAGCCAACTTAATAACGTGGATGTCTTATCTGCTACTGTTGTTTTTTGTAAGTGATCCACGTTTAAAGATTTTGCATAAAGGTTTTAAAAGTGTCGACAATCGTTGCCGAGTCTAAGTCAGTTTCATAATTCTTGCCACTGATTTCTTTATAGGTTGCATCTGGTCTGAGTTCTTTTGCTACGTTAAAAAACGGATATAAAACATCATCTGGGGCACACATTATCAGCATGGGGCAATCAATTTGCTTAAAAAGGCTTATGAAGTCCTGCTCCCAAACCGATTCGTGTGCTTGGTGTACTGAATGATAAGCTCTCAAGGTGTCCAGCGTTTCTCTGTGGTGCAGTTCAAGGTGGCCTCTTGCTCCAAGGATATCTCCCACTAAATTCCACGCCATCATCAAGTGGCTGCCGTCATCGACTGGACTCCAATCTGCACCCATAGATGCTCGCATGACCTCTTTTTCTTCTACCGTTGCGGCAAAGGGACCGATCATGGTTATTGAGGAGATTAAACTTGGGTATTCATTGGCAATTTCGACTGCCATACAGGATCCTGTGTGGTGGCCAAAGAGGTGAAGTTTTTCCAATGAGAGAGCTTCAAAAATTTGTAGCAACCAATCGCAATATTCTTTCATAGTTGGGGTATTGACAGGGTCAAAACTTGCTCCGAAACCGGGGGTATCAATAGCATACATGGAGTGTTCATTTCCAAGTTGATTCATTATTGCTTCAAACATCCTTGAAGAACTGGGAACTTGATGCAGGAAAACAATCGGTAAGCCTTCACCTTCAACAAAGCGGATATGACACTGTCCCTCAGAAGTATCAATATATTTTTTTCTAATCATTTATATGCACCTCGTCAGGTTGTAATTTTGATTGAAACAGCATACCAGGGGCTCTTATTCTGACAATAATTGTAGCCAAAAGTAGCACACTATGCATTCCACATATGAAAAGGAATGGACCTGAAGGTCCCAGTTGATCAAATAGTCGACCCCCCAAAGCGGTCGCTGTTAGAATGCCTATTGCTCCAAAAAGCGTGCTGATACCTATAATCGAACCCCGTTGTTTAGCAGGAGCTTCTTGCCCGATCAGGCTACTTGTGGCTATGACGGTCCCAATGGCACTGCAGGAAACTAGAATAAAGAAGGGTAGATTGGAATAATTCAATGGGGAATCGATCAAGGCCATAGAACCATAGGCAATGGTTCCCAAAGTCATCGCCACAATCATGCCGCTTACCCGATTGATACGGTCAAGTATTGCGCCAAAAATAAAAGCCCAAACAATACTCACTAAATTGGTTACAACAATAACCCGGACAACTAGTTGGATCGAATCGGCTGCAGACAATCCCATCATTGCTCCACTCTGTATCGCCCATAGTGAGATAAATATGCCATTAACTGAAACATCTGCTCTTGCCAGAAACGTTGTCCCAAACGAGAGTGCGATTCTCGGGTTCTTAAATGATTGTATGCCGACTGTAACCAGCTCTTTTACAGAAGGTTTCTGACTCAATTTTTCCGGAGTTCCGCCTTTTAATCCCAGTTGAAAAATCAGTCCAGAAATCAGGAATACAATTCCAACAATGATCATTGTATATCGTCCAGATGTAACTGGATCGAGACCGTTGTTGGTAAAGTATTTGGGAAGTTGACCCAGTATAAAAGCGAAGACAGCAACACCTAAGGCATTCAATACCGAGTGCATGCTAATAAACTTAGCCCTTGATTGTTCCTTAGGATAATCATTGACGATGATTGCAATCGTTGAGGCAAGTGCAGCTGCACCTAAAGCAAATAGGGCCCGATACGCGAACAACTCACCTGTGGATGTCGCGAAGGGATACAAAGCAAAACCAATGGCCGAAACCACCGTTCCAAAAACCATGACTGATCGCCTGCCTATCCGATCTGCTAGGATGCCAAAAAATGCAACGAATAATATTGCTATAATTTCTTGAATAAAAGCTAAATCCCCACTGATGGTTCCTTGATTGGATTTCGGGATAGCAAGATTCTCCGTGAGTATATATCCTTGAATGAAGTTCATTCCAGCCAGTACTCCAATACAAATAAAGCAGGCGTAGAAATATGTAATGACATTGAACCGAGAGATTCCTGGTGCCAATTGTATTGGGCCGAATTTATTGTTCAAATCTTTCTCCATGCTCTAGTAGGAATCGCCTATGAATCATTTACCAGTAATGCACCCAACGAGCATTTTCCAGAAATTTTTTGTATGCGTCCTGTTTATTTTTAGGTAGGGTTTTTAGATACAGTCCAGAATCATATCGTTCCTGATATTGATCAAATACAGGTTGGTATAATTTCAAATGCAAATCTGGAATTCGATGTTTTTCTCTGAAGGCTTTGATTGGAATGGAAGCCGCTATTTTTGTCTCAAAAACCCCAGCCTTTGCTATTTCTAAGCCTCTAGGACCAAATATCGCAGAACGCCCTGGCCCTCCATAATTTGCATCGTCAAAAAAACCGGGGTTGCGTTCCCCAGTATTGATTGAGTTGTTGGCAATTAATGTATACAGACTGTTATGGTAGGAGGTGAGTCGCATATCCTCATATTCAAATCCACCGGTTGCAACTCGGCAAATAATTTCAGCCCCCTTAAAGGCCATACATCGAAATAACTCAGGTTCAAATTGAACAGCCGACATGGCGATGTTTCCAATATCAGTTTGAACAACAGGAATCACCTGATCTTGTCCATACATTTCTATAAAACGATCATAAACATCATATATGGAACTGGTGTACTGTTCTGATCCTGGAAATAGGCCACGGACATTTCTCTGTTTCCAATGTTTTGCAACAACATCACCATCAGGGCCCATCATCACCATTAAGTGTAGGATGTGTTCAGGCCAATCAGGATCCTTGGCGTATGTTCCGAAAACAATATAGCAGCCGTGTTCTTTGCATTTTTTTCCTATTTCTTCAGTTTCTACTCCCGGGACCTCGATGGCTACTTTGTAGTGCTCTTCCTTAGACCAATTACTGAATCCGGTGATGGGGAATTCATGAAAGCATATGAGATCACTTCTACCACCAAAGCCTTGAGTAATATCGATGCATTCCAGCAAGTAGTCCAAGTTTTTTCTTATGCCTTTAGGAGGATTTTTTCCATCTACACCCTGGACTCTGGTTTGGGCAATGGCGATCGAGATCATGTCTTTTTTTAAAGGAGCAGTGGAGTAGGTTCCATCTGCACGGACCATAGCATCTTTCTCTTTGTTTTCTGAGGGCATAAAGCTGCTCCTAGGACACATTAAATTATTTGAGACTATAGCATATATATCAGAGTTTGTAGTTGGGCCTAATTATTCACATTCATTGAATCTTGCAGTCAAAAAGAGAAGTGAGAATGACATAATTCAGCCCGGTACAGGTAAGCAAAAACGCATAAAATAATCTTATTGTTATAATGTGGAGTGTGGGAAAACCGATTACAACTGGTCAAGAGTATATTGAAAGTTTGCGAAATCGTGAGCTTTCTGTATATCTCTTTGGCGAGCAGATCGATGATCCAGTTGAACACCCCATCATTAGACCTTCTATTAATGCGTTAGCAGCAACCTACGATCTTGCACAAACAAACCCAGATTTAGCTGCTTCTGTTTCGCCTTATACCGGCGAAAAGATTAATCGATTTCTACATATTGCTGAGAATGCAGACGATCTTATTTTGCAGAACAAAATGCAGAGAAAATTAGGTCAACTAACAGGTACTTGCTTTCAAAGATGTGTTGGAATGGATGCTATTAATAGTCTGCATTCAGTGACCTATGACATGGACCAAAAATATCAATCAGATTATCACCAGAAATTTTTATCCTTTCTTACCATGGTGCAACATGGTGGGTTTGTTATCAGTGGAGCAATGACTGATGTCAAAGGGAATCGCAATTTATTGCCACATCAGCAATCTGATCCTGATCTTTACGTCCGAGTTGTGGATCGCAATGAAGATGGAGTTTTTATCCGTGGAGCAAAAGCCCATCAAACGGGGTGCATCAACTCGCATTGGTTGATTGTAATGCCAACATTAAGATTAACGGAAAAAGATAAAACATACGCTATTGTTGGAGCCATACCGGTTGATGCCAAAGGGATTACTTATATATATGGCAGACAATCGAGTGAAACCAGGCATATGGAAGAATCAACGATTGATACAGGCAATCAAAAATTTTCGGGACAAGAGGCATTGGTTATTTTTGAAAATGTTTTTATTCCGAACAAGTTTGTTTTTCTAGATGGTGAATATGAATTTGCTGCACCTTTGGTGGAACGATTCACTTGTTATCATCGAAGAAGTTATGTCTGCAAATCAGGGGTAGGGGATGTTTTAATTGGTGCCGCAGCTACTATTGCTGAATACAATGGTGTCGACAAGGCATCACACGTCAAAGACAAGCTGACGGAAATGACACATTTGAATGAAACAATTTATGGGGTTGGCATATCTTCCAGCCAGGAGTCAGAAGCCATGCCATCCGGTGTTTATATGCCTAATGATATGTTGGCCAATGTTTGTAAACATCATGTAACAAAATTGACTTATGAAATCGGAAGACTGGCACAAGATCTAGCAGGGGGTTTGGTTGCAACGATGCCATCTGAGAAGGATTTAAAACATCCTGAATTGGGTAAAATTATTCAGAAATATCTCAAGACTAAACCGGATCTTGACCCTGAAGATCGTGTGCGCATACTCCGTCTCATTGAAAATATGACATTGGGACGCAATGCTGTAGGATATTTAACAGAATCTCTTCACGGTGCAGGCTCTCCACAAGCACAGAGGGTTCGAATTGCACAACAAATGCAATTAGACTTTAAAAAAGAATTGGCACGTGCCCTAGCCGGAATTGTTCCAGAGCCAAAGGTGTAACTGTTGATTTAGTTCTTCAGCAGAGGAATAGGATCTAATACCCAATTTTTCTCAGTGTTTCTAGCTGGGCAAGGAACAGAATATGCGGTTTGATGTTCCTCTTCTTTCAGTTTTTTTGTATCAATCTTAAATCCTTTGCTTTTGAATCCTGCCAGTGTTTTTCGGTATTCGCCAACAACAGCATCTGATGGAACCAATATCTCTTTGTTCATGGTTGGAGGGGTAACAACGGGTTGAGTGACATTTAAAATCGTAATGTCTTCTTTGGCAATAGCAAGGTTTCTCTCTGTAACCATCGCATCCATAGACTCCTCCATAAGCCAGTTACGCATGTTGACAAAAAATATCTGAGTGTGAAACTCATCAATTGGTTTTTCGAAAAAATATTGATGAAACCAACCAGTTTCTTTTTTGGTATGAATTTGTGTAATCAAAGCATTAGGACCATGGTATCCGCCTAAAACTTCGAGTTCACCAGACTCATCTCTTGCAGTCTCACCATAGGTTTTCTTATCCAGAGGAGGAGCATCAAAGACTTGAGAAAAATTTGCTCCCCATTGAGTTTGAGATATTTTAGTAGGGTTGACTTTGTAATCGTTTTTTACACCTGAGAATCCATGGGTTGGATGGACAAATTCATTGTGTGCCGGATCCAATCCATTTTCAATGGAGCGTTCATAATTATAATCAATATCGATGGTAATAGTCTCATTAGCACGCCATCCCTCAGCTTCATATTCCTCAATTTCATAGAGTCCTGGTCTTTCTTCCTCGGAAAGATCACCCAGAAAGGCAAAAATGATGTCATATTTTTCAATCACTGGATAACTATCAACCTTCGCTCTTGCTGGAGGTTTTTCGTTGTAACCAATAGATGGCACGGTAATACATTTTCCATCGCCATCAAATTGCCAACCATGGTATGGACAGGCGACTGCGTTATTTAAGCATTTTCCATCACCTAGAGAACCTCCACGATGAACACAGACGTTACTAAGACAGTGGGCTATGCCTTTCTGGTCCCTGAAAGCAACAAACTCAACACCAAGTATTTTTCGCTTGATCGGTTTATCTTCCAGTTCATTGGTTAAGCAAACGGGATACCAAAAATTGATATACATTTATTTTCCCCTATTAATCTGATCCAGATTGATTATATTCGTATCAGGCTAATAATTTAAGCCGGATAAGTAATTATTTGTAACAAGCATAGTGAGTTGTGACTATGATTTCAAAAGTGGAACAGAATCTATGACCCAACCCTTGGCTTTTTTTCTAGCTGGACTGGGAATGGCGTAAGCATGTGATAATTTATTTTCTCTAACGGTTTCAGTATCGATTCTCCATCCTTTCTCTTCCCATTTTTTCAACAACTCTCTATAGAGTTTAATGGGTTTGTCAATGGGAACAAAAAATTCATTGTTACTTTCATTGGGCGTCAATAGTGGCTTGACCCCTAACAGAACATCTCGGTCTTGAAAAGCAACCACTTGATTGCGTTCAATCACTCGATCATCATCTTTGGGATCAGTTAGAAAATTTCTGGTGGTAATGAGATAGAAATTAGTTTGGGTCTCATCGATTGGTGTTTCGAACGCATATTGATGAATAAAAACCTCAGGTGTTGGATGAATGTAAGTCCAAAGCGTTGATATGCCATGATGACCCGTTCCGGCTTCAATGAGTGCATTCTCTTTGCGGCCCGAAGCTTTCTGCATTTTTTTCTCTTTCAAAGGAGGGGCAAACATTTTACTGAATAATCCAGTTCCCCACTCGGTCGATGTGATATCAATCTCAGGAGCTTTATAGTCCTCATTTTCACCTGAAAAACCATGGCTAGGATGGACAAACTCGTTGTGTGCGGCATCGATACCATTCTCAATGGATCGTTTATAATCAATATCAAATTGCAGAGATTGCCACGTTGTTCTCCATCCCTCCATTTCATATTCTTTGACCTCAAGAATGGGACACCTTTCTTCTTCTGGAAGGTCGCCGAGAAAACAGAAGATTAGACCATAAATTTCTTTGGTCGGGTAGGAATCAATTTTAGCTCTTTTTGGTATTTTTGCATTTTTTCCCAATGAAGGGATTCGATGGCATATTCCTTCACCATCAAATTGCCAGCCATGATAAGGGCACTCCACGCAGTCGCCTTTTATTTTGCCACCAGCTAAGGATCCTCCCCGATGAATACATACATCGCTCAAACATCTTGGTTTACCAGATTGATCCCTAAACAAGACAAAGTTCTGCCCAAGCATTTTCTTTCGAATGGGTTGGTCAGTGAGATTGCCACTGGTTTCAGCTGGATACCAGAAATTGATAAACATAATGAAGTCCCCTATTCAAATTTTAGCAATCTAACCTATCTAAGAAATTACAATTCAACAATGATATAGATCAATTAACAAGGATTACCAAAATAATCGGTTTTCACTAAATTAATTATTTTCTTTGTTCTGATTGAGCAGTTTCTGTTTAAATCCTGTAGGTGTAAAGACCGCAATTAGGGTGATCATAATCACAGTTCCTAAAACAACTAGAATCTCAGTTAAGTATTCCTGGGGGTATACCCAGAATTCTACCAATAATCCCCATTTGCCAATCACTTCATAGGAACTGTATGCGATGATTGCGGTCGGAATGGCGTACCTGATAGCGGTAGTGACTTTCCAAAATTTAAATAATCTCCACAATAGATAAACAGCCCAAGTGGTATTTAGAACAAAGAAGGCGTAGGTAATGGGATGATAAGCACCAATAAATGCATCTTCATAAAGCAGCAAAAGAATTATGTAGAAAAACCAAATTACGTATATCGTTTCGAGTGCGGTTATGGCTGCAAAGTTTCTTGGATAGCCGGGAGTTGGTTTTCCTGTTGATAGTTTAAAATTTCGCTGAATCCATTTGAAGAAATTGCATTTTGTTTCTCGATTCAATAAAAAGTAGAGCAAGGTTGTTAATAGAACCCCAATCGAGGACTGCATCAATAAGTACTCTGGAAATCTATTGAGACTGCCATCGGGAAGAATTTGTTCAACTTCAAGATATTCTGCATAGAAAACAAAGGAAAACTCAACCCAGCCTGTCCACAGAAAAAGACCTGCAAAATAGCCCAACCAAGTTGCTGGCACTTCATTTTCTTTTTTCATCCCTATAAACAGGAGAATTCCTCCCAATATTCCAAGATAGAATGCCCCTTGGTATTGGTAGTCGGCGCCAAGAGTTTTTTCGACAAGCACCATCAGAGTGTGTCCCAATCCCTGAGTTAGAAATACTATTAGAAAGGCCAATATGCCTACATAAGGCGGTTTATAAAATACTTCTTTAACGTGGCTCATCGTCCTATTCTAACACCGGTTAGGTCACATTTTAATTGGTTGTTGATACATTGGTAAATTCTTAATATACAGATTATAGGAAAGTTCGAATACAATGCATTCTATATTTTGAAATGATGATAAAATTCAGCCTATTATAATATCGAGAAATCATGACTGAGATAGATAAAGTTATGTATGTTTTTCCTGGACAAGGATCGCAGTATCCAGGGATGGGACAAGACTTGTACCATAGTTTTGAAACGGCAAAGGTAATCTTTGAACAGGCAAATGATATTTTAAACTATGATCTAGTTAAAATTGCATTTACAGATCCAGATGATCAGATTGGGCTCACTCGTTACACCCAACCGATACTCTTAACACATCAGATGGCTTGTTTCAGGGTATTTCAGGAGTTAACGAGCTCAAAGATTACACCTGTTTTAGCTGCCGGTCACAGTTTGGGAGAATACACAGCATTAATTGTTGCCGGGGTTTTATCTTTCGAAGACGGTCTGAAGTTGGTCAGCAAACGAGGTGAATTGATGGGTGAATACGGTCAGGGTTCTATGCTAGCGCTGCCCTTGATGGGGGATGAGGCTCAATTGATTGCGGAAGATCACGGCTGTCAGGTTGCAACTATGAATCTGCCGCAGCAGACCGTAGTAGGAGGCAAAGACTCTGATATTGAAAAATTGGAATCTACTTTTGCCGAACTTTATCCAAGAAAAAGAGCTGTAAAACTCGATACTGAAGGCGCTTTTCATACGAATTTAATGAAAACAGCAGCATTGGCATTTAAAGAAACCTTGGAGAGAGCTAGTTTTGCTCCAACTACTATGGGCGTAGTCTCCAACTTCACTGCTGAACTACACGCGGAAGATGGATCGGCTACTAAGAATCTATTGTTCCAACAATTGTTTAAGCCGGTAAACTGGGTGGGTTGTTTAAAGACTTCCGTCTCATTTGGTATCCAAACGATCATAGAGTTTGGAGGAGGCATTGGTAAGGAGCTTGAACCAGAGAACAAAAGACCCAATCTTGAGTCGATTATTAAGAAGAATTTTAGAGCTCTTGAATACCCTATCGACTACTATCCGGCAATTAATTTAAAGACCGTTGAAGAGTCGGCACGATCTTTTTAGCAGGTGACGCAGAAAATAAAACAAAATTCTTTTCTATCTCTTTTGGAGTTATTGTTTTTTGTTTTTCTTGGTTTTAATCCTATACATGCAGAAATAGTGATTGATGGAGAACTCAGCGAGGCTGAGTGGAATCAAGCACAAGTAATCGAAGATTTTGTTGTGACTAGACCTTTTAGTCTAGAAGCTCCCACATACAAAACAAAGGTTTTGATCTATTCAGACCTGGAAGGCATTTACGTTGGCTTTGTTAATCAGCAACCCATGGAGACCAGGGATCGGAGAAGACACAATCGCGACATGCTCAAACAAGACTACGACCGGAATATCGTCGTCATCGATTTTGATAACAAAGGCAACAGTGCCTATATGTTGGGCGTATCCTTAAGCGAATCGTTAATAGATTTCACTATCACTAATGAAAGTGAAACTGATGGGGATTGGGATGGGGAATGGTTTGCTAAAACATCAGAATCAGAAGAAAACTGGTACTCGGAGTTCTTCATTCCTTGGACCATGGTATCGATGAATCAGCAAAAAGGTCCAAATCGAAAAATCGGTATTTCAACCAGTAGGCTGATTCAACATGAGGCAAAATACGTTGCTTTTCCGCAGGCATCACCTCTGAGGAAAAAATTTCTCTCCTTGTTGCACACCATTGAAGTTGTTCAGTCCAACCCGAGACGACTTGATTTTTACCCCTATCTTGTAAGTAAGGGCAATTTTGTGGATGACGATATGTCCTATCAGGCGGGTTCTGAAATATTTTTTGCCAATGGTAGCGGTGGTGAACTTAGCGTGACTCTCAACCCTGACTTCGGTCAGGTTGAAAGCGACAACATAGTCATTAACTATTCTGCACGAGAGACATTTTATTCTGATAAAAGGCCATTTTTTACTCAAAGCCAGTCCCTGTTTGAAATTTCCAATGAATGGTATCCTGGTTTTGAACTATATTCGATCATTCACACCAGAAGAATAGGTGCTCGTCCAGATTATGATTGCTCAAAGTATGGTTCTGACTCAGGTGGCAGTGATGAGGACGAGTTGCAATGTTTAAGCAGCCAAGAAATGAACAACGATATTGATGTGGCGCTCAAATATACTCAATTAGGCGATAAAACAGATTTCGGCTTCTTCGGTGCTTTTGAGCATGATGAGGATTTTAGTGAGGGTAAGGACTTTTTCGCAGTTAGAACCTCACACAGAGCTGGAAACCACAAAATCGGCCACATGTTGACCCATGTTGATCGAAGTGCTATTGACCGGGATGCCACTGTCAATGCATTTGATTATCAATTTACCCCAAACGACATCATAAAATTTGACAGTGTTCTTATGTTCTCTGATTCAAATCAGGAAAAGAGTGGATTTGGCTCAAGAAACGCTGTTGTTTTTGAGCACAACAAAAAATGGCGAAGCGGTGCCGAGTTCTATTATTACAATGACAAACTCAATATTGACGACATGGGATATTTGTATCGAAACAATTTGTTCTCTGGAGGGGCAAATGTGAGCTATACCAGAACCGATTTCACCAAAGATTCGCCGGTTCTGAGTCGAAGCTATAGTTGGGATTTTTGGAGTGAAAACAATGCAGATGGAGAAACCATTGACAATTCTATTGTATTGTTTTTCATGCAGCAATTCAAAGACACATCAAGCATCCATTTAAACATATTTACTAATAGTGAGGGAATAGACGATGATGTAACGCGTGGCAGTTTATCCGCACCATTTCTAGAAAGTGGCAAAGGACTGGCTACTGACTTTAACTACAACACGAGAATTATTGGAAAATGGCAAGCAGATTTAAATGTGTATGCACAAAAAAAGGACCGCCTTTCTTTTACTGAGCGTACCAGACGTGTATCGACAGGACTACGTTATTTTCCTTCCGACAATTTAAGATTCTATTTGCAACTATCCCATACTAAAGTTAATAACTGGTTTATCTGGAGGAGCGACAACCACTATGCTACTTATCAATCAAGGAATACCACGATTAAGCTGAATTCCAGGTGGTACCCTGATGATCGTCAGGAGTTTCAGGTTAAGCTTGAAATGGTGGCTTTCAGAAACCAGGATGGCAAAGGATGGACTGCTGATACCTTGGGATACCTAAATAGTTTAGGTACCTCAGAATCAAGCATCAATTCAGGAAGACTCTCTTTTCAGATTAGATACAAATATGAGATTGCTCCTCTGTCCAATATTTACCTCGTCTACACTAGGGGCGGAAATAATTATTTTGATGATGAGTCAGGGACAAGCAGGATTTATAGGGAAACATGGCGAGATCCAGAAAGCAATCGGTTGGTGCTGAAAGCTCGAATCAAATTCTAATTAATCCAGTAAAAAACCCTAAAAAAATATAAAGCTTTTGATTATCACATCAGTTATTATTCTGCGATCAATATCAACTCAATAAAGGAATCTGTCGCATCTATTTCTTCGAATTGATTTGAATCAATGTATTTTTTAATTAATATTTTGATAATTAAACTTAAGTGACTAAAAAAAATAAATGACTAGTTTCATGAGGCATATTAATTTCAATGTTGTTTTTAATTTTTCTAGATTTCTAGTCATTGTTTTCGTATTTATTGCACAATTTACCGAAACTGCTCATTCGACAATTATCATTGACGGTGAACTGACTGAACCAGAATGGACACAAGCCCAGACACTTGATGAATATTCAGTAGTTATACCGTTCAGCCTAGAGCAACCTAGATACAGTACAAAAACCTTAGTGTATTCAGATGAATTCGGTCTTTATTTTGGTTTTATCAACCAACAACCAGAAGAGTCAAGAGATCGGAGAAAAAGTAATAGAGATATGCTACATGGTGACTACGATCGCAATATCGTGGCTATTGATTTTGATAACAAAGGTAATACGGGCTATATGCTGGGCATTTCTTTAGGCGGATCCTTGTTAGATTTTGCTGTTACTAACGAAACCCAGACTGATGGTGATTGGGATGGTGAGTGGTATGCCAAAACATCAGAATCTAAAGAGAATTGGTATTCAGAATTTTTTATCCCCTGGGCGTTAGTTTCGATGAAAAAACAGGAAGGGTCTACCAGAAAAATTAGAGTTGGTTTCAGTAGAGGAGTACAACACCTGTCCCAAACTTATGGCTTACCAGAAATAAGCCCAATGAGAACAAAATTTCTTTCACTCTTTATCCCAATAGAGGTTAATCAATTCCAACAAGGTCGATTGGATTTTTATCCGTACATTGTTGCTAGTGATGATTATGAAAATGATAATTCTGCCTACCAAATTGGTACAGATATCTTTTATACCAATGGTGAAGGCAGTGAAATAACGGCAACGATCAATCCAGATTTTGGCCAGATTGAAAGTGATAGTCTAGTTGTGAATTATTCTGCCAGAGAAACATTTTATAGTGATAAAAGGCCTTTTTTTACACAAAGCCACTCCCTCTTTGACATTCATGAGAACTGGTATCCAGGGTTTGAACTCTATTCCATCGTTCACACCAGAAGAATAGGTTCTGCTCCAGACTATGACTGTTCTCAATACGGTTTAGCTAATGGAGGTAGCAATGAAGAGGAATTGGAATGTGAATTGAGTGAGGAGCCGATCAACGATATTGATGCCGCTATCAAATACACGCGATTAGGTGAACAAACCGACATTGGTTTTTTTGGGGCTTTTGAACACGATGAAGATTTTAGCGAAGGGAAAGATTTTTATGCTTTTAGAACTCTCCATAAGTCTGGATACCACACCATAGGACACATGATTACACACGCTAAAAGTGGAGCTATTAATCGCGATGCAACAGTGAACGTAATGGATTATAAATACAAACCCTCGGATGTGATTACTTTACAAAACTTCGTGTTTCATTCTGATTCCAATCAGGAAGAGGGAGGCTTAGGTGTAAGGAGTGTGGTCACTTTTGAACACAATAAAAATTGGCGCAATGGATTTGAAATTTACTATTTTGATGAACACTTAGATTTTAACGACATGGGTTATATGTGGCGAAACGACCTTCTTGCAGGTGGTGGTTTTGTCAGATATGAGAATACAGATTTTGGTGAAAATTCCAGGGTCTTGAGTAGAACTTATAATCTCGATTTTTTTGATAAAAACAATTCAGACAATGATAATTTAAAAGAATTTATCTCATTGTTTTATAGTCAAAGGAATAAGAATCGGTCCAGCTTCAATTGTAATTTATTTTATAGCCCTCATGGCAATGACGATGAAGTCACTCGAGGAATGGGTATGGCACCATTCATTCAATTACGAAAAGAACTTGATTTCGATTGTGGGTATAGAAGTGGCATGAGAGGGAAATGGCAATGGAATTTGACTCTATCATCAGGCACTGGAGATTATTTTGTATTTAGTGCGGATAGGAAATCCATTAGAACTGGAGTTGGTTATTTTCCACAAGATAATTTGAAATTTAATTTTCATTTGCACCAGACCAAAACTGATAATTGGTTTATTTGGACAGATGTAAATCAATATGCAAGTTATGAATCAAAAAATACAAGAATCTCTACTGACATGAAATGGTATCCAAGTGAACGTCAAGAATTTCAAATAAAGTTACAAGCTGTTGCTTTCAGAAATCAACAAGGACAAAGCTGGGTAGCAGATGAAGCTGGTTATCTCAATAGCACGGGAGCAGCTGTAGAGAGTATTAATTTGGGAAAAATTGCTTTTCAAATTCGTTACAAGTACGAGATTGCTCCACTGTCAAACCTTTATCTCGTCTACACTAGAGGGGGTGATTACTATTTTGATGATGAAGCAGGCACCAGTAAGATCTATCGTAAGACGTGGGACAATCCCGAGAACAACAAACTGGTTCTAAAATTACGTATCAAGTTCTAATCTATTGTTTACTGGTTGCAACTAATTAGCTTGTTCAAGTTCGATCAATGATCCCATAAAGTTTTTTGGATGCAAGAACAGTACAAGTTTGTTATTGGCTCCAAGATAGGGCTCACCCGTACCTAAAACTGTCATTCCTTGACTGGTCAATTGATCTTTGGCAGCGAAGATGTCTTCAACCTCATAACACAGATGATGAATGCCACCTTTAGTATTTCTCTTTAAAAAACTATCAATTGGTGATTGATCTCCCAATGGTTGTATCAATTCTATTTTAGTATTTTCCAAATGAACAAAAACAGCAGTTACGCCGTGTTCAGGGAGTTCATGGGGTTTTGAAACTTTTGCTCCCAATACATCTCTATAGATTGATGTGGCCTCTTCTAGATCTGGTACCGCAACAGCAATGTGATTGAGTTTTCCTATCATTTGTTTTTACTCAGCTTACTTAAAAAATTGGCAATGATATTTTTTGCTTCTGTCTTTACCGACCGATTTTCTTCAGAGAGTTTTTCTTGCATAGTCTTTAATTTATTCTGGATCTCTTCATCTTCATCAAGCGCGTCAAGTAATCCTTGTCTGGTTTCTTTTATCAGCCATTTTTCTTTTTGCTGGTTTCGATTGCTTTCCAGTTGGTGACTGATTAATAACAGTTCTCGTAAATTCTGGATGGACTGCCAGCATTTTTCAAGTCCTCTTTTTTTAAGAGCAGAACAAGCAATAATAGGCACTGACCAATCTTTAATTCTTGGTTTCATCAGTTTTAAGGCATTTTTATAGTCCAGAACTGTGCTCCTTGATAAAGATTCCAGATCACCATCAGATTTATTGACTACAATGATGTCAGATAATTCAATGATGCCTCTTTTAATCCCTTGCAATTCATCTCCACCACCCGGGTTCAGGAGTACAATGAAAATATCAGTCATTTCAAACACTTCTGTCTCAGATTGTCCGACTCCAACGGTCTCCACCAGAGTGACATTAAATCTGGCTGCCTCAACAATGGCAATAGACTCTCTTGTGGAGCGATTCACACCGCCTAAATTGTTGCCCGAAGGCGAAGGTCTAATGAATACATTTTCATCTTGACTGAGAGAGGTCATTCTTGTTTTATCTGCCAGAATGGAACCGCCACTGATGGATGATGTGGGATCGACTGCCAAAATAGCCAATCGATTACCTTCTTTTAAAATCAGTTGCCCAAGCGCTTCGATGAAGGTGGACTTACCCACGCCTGGAGTACCTGAAATGCCAATTCTTATGGAAGATTCATTGGCAGTACCTAGTTGTTCCAGCAATGCTTCGGCATTGGCACGGTCGTCGGTTTTTATTGATTCCATCAGAGTGATCGCTTGTGCAATCGCTTTTCTGTTGCCCGACTTTATTCCATCAACCAAGTCAATTATTTCAGATGCTTCCAATTCAATCCTCAAATTCAAGAATAGTTTGATCTACCATTAGATTATCGCCTTCTTTTGTGAATATCGATTTTATGATTACGTCATCAATTGCTCGCAAGCTGTTTTCCATTTTCATTGCTTCAACTATAGCTAATTCTTCTCCTGCTTTGACATGTTGTCCCTCCTTCACACAAATTTTTATTAAAAGTCCAGGCATCGGGGATAATAAGAATTTTGATAGGTCTGGTGCTATTTTCTCAGGCATCAACTGGTTTAGTTCTGCAGTTCTGTTGCGTGTAACCAAGGCTTCCAGAACCCGACCACGGTAGGTCAATCGGTAGCCAGGGTGTAGATTCTCAAGCTGAAAGTAATAAATATCATCATTAACCCTAGCTTTCACTATCGGGTTATTGGGTGTTGAGGCTAAATCAATAATGAAGATACTTGAGTCGATCAGGATTTCTGTTGTTTTTGATGATTTCTTAATGATTAGATCAATTTTTTTCTTGTTGAAAGAAACCGACCATGAAGATTTTTTAGTCTCAGTTGCGATGGCAGTTTGGTATCGTTCTATGCTGTTTTGATGAATGCAAGCCAACACCGAGGCGACAATGAGCGTTTCATTTTCACTCGCTATTTCTCCTTGAAATCCATCCGGAAACTGTTCCTGTATAAAATTTGTTGTGGTATTGCCTTCTCGATATTTCTTTCTCTGCATGATAGAGCTTAAAAAGTTTATATTATGAGAAATACCTGAAATATGGAATTGATCCAGAGCAAGTAGCATTCTATCAATACTTTTTTCACGATCTTCCCCATAAGCAATCAGTTTTGCAATCATCGGATCATAGAATATGGATACATCACTGCCTTCTTCAATACCTGTATCGATTCTGATGAAATCCAAATGATCTGGAACACAATATTTACTCACTCTACCGATAGATGGCATAAAATCCCGGTAGGGATCCTCTGCATAAATTCTCGTTTCAATTGCTGAGCCTTTGACTTGTAGATCTTCTTGTTTAAATTTCAGAACTTCTCCTGAAGCAATCCGGATCATTTCTTCTACTAGGTCAAGCCCGGTAGTCATTTCAGTGACTGGATGTTCGACTTGAAGCCTTGTATTCATTTCAAGAAAGTAAAACTTTTGATTTTTATCAACAATGAATTCAACAGTGCCAGCAGATTCATAATCTACAGCTTTGGCCAATGTCACAGCTTGTTCACCCATTGCTATTCTAGTGTTATTGTCAATAAAAGGTGATGGCGCTTCTTCCACTACTTTTTGGTGTCTTCTTTGTATGGAGCATTCTCTTTCACCGACATAAATAGTATGGCCTTGTTGGTCAGCCAAGATTTGAATTTCAATATGATGAGGCTCGGTAATGTATTTTTCTGCAAAAACTCTGTTATCTCCAAAACTTGCTAAACTTTCATTTTGAGCTCTGATGAATCCATCTGTGCATTGTTGATCATCGAAGGCAATACGCATTCCTTTACCACCCCCTCCAGCACTCGCTTTTAACATTATTGGGTAACCGATTTCATTAGCAACTTCAACAGCTTGTTTTGAATTTTGGAGTGCTTCAGTGAATCCTGGTATGACATTAACACCTGCTTCTTCGGCAATTATTTTTGATTGTATTTTATCTCCCATACTGGTTATTGCTTGGGGCTTAGGGCCGATAAATATAATGCCTTCCTGCTCTAGAGCTTCAGCAAAAGCTTCGTTTTCAGCCAAGAAACCATAGCCGGGATGAACCGCATCAGCTTTCGTTTGTGTACAAGCTTTGATGATATTTTCAATGACAAGATAGCTTTCAGAAGAAGCTGATCCGCCGATGTGAACAGATTCATCAGCTCTTGATACATGCATGGCGTTTTGGTCTGCATCAGAATAAACTGCAACCGTTTTGATTCCCATTTGATTGCACGTTTTGATTATTCTACAAGCAATCTCTCCACGATTGGCAATCAGTATCTTTTTAAACATTTTATCTAAAGCGGTATATTGTCGTGCTTTCGCCAAGGATTGGACTGTTCTTTATTTTTCAACATTTCAAATGAGTGACATAGTTTTTCACGTGTTTGATACGGTAAAACGATATCATCTATATAGCCTCGACTGGCTGCTATGAACGGATTAGCAAATTTTTCTCTGTATTCATTGGTCCTTTTTTCTATTTTCTCTTCATTGCCAATATCTTGCCTAAAGATGATTTCTACAGCACCTTTTGGACCCATAACAGCAATTTCAGCTGATGGCCAAGCAAAATTAATATCACCTCGTATGTGTTTTGAACTCATTACATCGTATGCACCGCCGTAGGCTTTTCGGGTGATTAATGTGACTTTAGGTACCGTGGCTTCAGCGTAGGCGAAGAGAAGTTTGGCTCCATGTTTGATGATTCCACCGTACTCCTGTGAGGTTCCAGGCATAAATCCTGGAACATCCACCAGAGTGAGTAGAGGAATATTAAAGGCATCGCAAAAACGGACAAATCGACCACCTTTAATGGAGGCATTAATATCAAGACACCCAGCAAGAACAAGTGGCTGATTCCCTACCACTCCAATGGTGGATCCATTCAGTCGGATGAAACCAATAACAATGTTTTGTGCATAATTGGATTGTATTTCAAAAAAATCACCCTCATCGGCGATTTTATTGATCACATCTTTAATGTCATAGGGTTTAGCAGGATCATCAGGTATCAATGTATCTAAAGAGTGTTCGGCTCGTTCAATGGGATCTTTTGTGGGAACAATTGGTGTTTTTTCTTTATTGTTTTGCGGAAGATGGCTGAGAAACTCCCTGGTCATCAATAAAGCTTCGGTGTCATTTTTAAATGTTAGGTCTGCTACACCAGATTTTCTACTGTGGGTAGATGCACCTCCCAACTCCTCTGCCGTAACTTCTTCGTGAGTGACTGTTTTAACAACATCTGGCCCCGTGACAAACATGTATGAACTGTCCTCAACCATAACAATAAAATCTGTCATTGCTGGCGAATACACTGCTCCACCTGCACACGGTCCCATGACGAGGGAAATTTGTGGAATGACACCTGAGGCCAATACGTTTCTTTGAAACACTTCGGCATAACCGCCCAGAGATACGACTCCTTCTTGTATTCTTGCACCTCCTGAATCGTTGAGCCCGATTAATGGTGCACCATTACGGACTGCGTGATCCATAACTTTGCAAATTTTTTCTGCATGAGCTTCCGATAAGGATCCTCCAAAAACGGTAAAATCCTGGCTGAACACATAAACCAATCTACCGTTGATCTTGCCATAACCGGTGACTACACCATCACCTGGTATTTTTTGTTCTTCCATACCAAAGTCGACTGCTCGATGCTCGACAAACATATCCCACTCTTGAAAACTATCCTCATCAAGAAGGATATCAAGCCGTTCTCTGGCAGTTAATTTACCCTTGGCATGTTGCTTTTTAATCCGATCTTCGCCACCACCTAATTTGGCAGCATTAGCCCTTTTTTCCAGCTCTTTAATATTTTTTTTCATACACTTCTAACCAATTAGATCCAAAACTTCCATGGCTGCTTTGGCGATATTGGTGCCGGGTCCAAACACAGCTCCAACACCTGCAGCTTTAAGAACAGGGATGTCTTGTTCGGGGATGATGCCACCACAAACCACCACGATGTTTTCTGCTTGTTCATTCTTTAATGCATCAAGTAGCATCGGCACCAAGGTTTTATGGCCTGCAGCCTGTGTTGAAACACCAAGGATATGTACATCATTTTCAACTGCTTGCTTTGCAGCTTCTTCTGGAGTTTGAAACAAAGGGCCAATATCGACATCAAAACCCATGTCTGCAAATGCCGTAGCAATTACTTTAGCTCCTCTGTCATGGCCATCTTGACCTAATTTGGCAACTAAAATCCTAGGCCTTCTTCCAAAATCTTTTGTAAATGATGAGATTTTTTCTTCAATTTTCATAAAATATTCATCCCCATCATACTCACTACGATACACTCCACTGATCGATTGGGCTACTGCTTGATGACGGCCAAAAACATTCTCCATGGCCATCGATATTTCACCAACGGTTGCTCTTTCTCTGGCAGCATCAATTGCAATTTCTAATAAATTAACTGACTCATCTCTGGCAGCAGTTTCTAATTTTTCTAATGCTTCTTGGCATTGTTTTTCACGGCGATTATTTTTGATAGACTGAATTTTATTAATTTGCTGATCCCTGACATCCTGGTTATCAATTGCGAGGATTTCAACGTCTTCTTGATCCTTTGAAAAATAATCGTTTACACCTACGATTATTTCTTCTTTTTTATCAATTCTAGCTTGTCTAATGGCTGCTGACTCTTCAATTCTTAATTTGGGTAGACCTGCTTGTACCGCTTTAGTCATCCCACCGAGTTCTTCTGCTTCTTCAATCAATTTTCTTGCCTCATTGATCAGCGATGCTGTTAAAGATTCAACATAATACGAACCTGCCAAGGGGTCAACGACTTTGGTTATGCCAGTTTCCTCTCTCAAAACCAATTGGGTGTTTCTTGCAATTTGGGCAGAGAATGGGGTTGGTAGAGCCAAGGCTTCATCAAACGAATTGGTATGGAGTGATTGTGTTCCTCCTAAAACTGCTGCCATGGCTTCTATTGTAGTTCTAATGATGTTGTTGTGAGGATCTTGACTAGTTAGGCTCACCCCAGAGGTCTGGCAGTGTGTTCGTAGCATTAGAGATTTTGGGTTTTTGGGATTGAATTCTTTTTCAATCAACTCAGACCATAACACTCTAGCAGCTCTAAGTTTTGCAACTTCCATAAAAAAATTCATGCCAATCCCAAAGAAGAATGAAAGCCTAGGAGCAAATGCATCCACTTCTAATCCTTTATTGATAGCAGCTCTGACGTATTCAATACCATCTGCTAAAGTGTAAGCCAACTCTTGTGTACAAGTTGCTCCTGCTTCTAGCATGTGGTACCCAGAAATGGAAACAGAATTAAATTTTGGTAAATATTTTGATGAATAATAAATAATATCTGCAACAATTCTCATTGAATCGTTAGGTGGGTAAATGTAAGTATTACGAACCATGAATTCCTTTAGAATGTCATTTTGTAAGGTTCCATTGAGCTCTTCTTTAACCACTCCTTGTTCTTCCGCTGCAACAATGAACATAGCCATAATTGGTATAACCGCACCATTCATAGTCATCGAAACCGACATTTTATTGAGAGGAATTTGATCAAATAAAATTTTCATGTCTTCAACCGTGTCTATTGCGACACCTGCTTTACCCACGTCACCAGTAACCCTAGGATGATCCGAGTCGTATCCTCGATGAGTGGCTAAATCAAAGGCAACCGATAACCCTGTTTGACCAGCATCGATATTGTCTCGATAAAACTGATTGGACTCTTCAGCGGTAGAAAATCCCGAATACTGTCTAACCGTCCAAGGTCGTTTTGCGTACATGGTTGCTCTTGGGCCTCTCAGGTAGGGAGGCAGGCCAGGAAATGAGTCCAAGTGGCTGGTGTCTTCTAGATCTTCTGCCGTATAAAGTGGCTTGACGGCGATTCCTTCTAATGTCTTCCAGCTAAGATCTTCAAGGGATTCACCTCGAAGCTCTTCGTCTACTTTTTGTTGCCAATCTTCTTTATTAGATTTACTCATTTTCCTCTTTTTTGTATTGATCAGAACCGTTACCGGTCTATTGTATAGGTCTGTACCGATCAATCATAGAAGTTAACCCTATAACGAAAATGATTTATTATTCAATTATATAAAAAATTACAAATTTGATAGTGCAGAGTTATAGTTAGTGTTAGTTTAATAATTAGGAAGAGAATTATGAAATTAGGAATAGGATTGGGTTATTCACCAGCCAAGTTGACAATACCCATGGAAGATATTTTGGAGGCTGAGAAACTAGGATATGATTCAGTTTGGTCTGCAGAATCCTATGGTTCTGATGCTGTTTCTGTTGCCGCATATGTTTTGGCTTCAACCACTAAAATCAAAGTAGGAACCGCAATCATGCAGATGCAGGCTAGAACACCAACCATGACTGCAATGACTGCTTTGTCACTCAATGCACTATCAGGGGGTAGGTTTTTACTCGGACTCGGGCCCTCAGGACCCCAAGTAGTGGAGGGTTGGTATGGACAACCTTATGGAAGACCGCTCACACGAACAAAAGAATACATCTCAATCGTCAGGAAAATCATAGCCCGAGAAGCAGCCCTGACACACGAAGGTTATCATTACCAAATTCCCTATACTGGTGAAGGCTCAAGTGGTCTTGGCAAACCATTGAAAAGCATTCTTCACAGCACCAGTGATTTAAAAATTTATACTGCATCCATCACCCCCGCAGGGTTAAGGTGTGCGGGCGAGGTTTCCGACGGAGTTTTCCCTATGTGGATGAATCCTGAGAAGTTTAATCTCATTGGAGATCATGTTGAAGAAGGCTTTGCAAAAGCGGGTGAGAGCAAAGGTTACCAGAATTTTGATGTTGCTCCTTTTGTTCCTGTTGTAATGGGTAGTAATGTTGATTTTTGTATCATGGCGATGAAACCAATGATGGCACTTTATATTGGGGGCATGGGAGCTAAATCCAAAAATTTTTATACCGACTATGCGAAACGACTTGGATACGAAGAAGCCGCTGATACTATTCAAGATCTATATTTGCAGGGCAAGAAAGAAGAAGCCACTATGGCTGTTCCAAATGAACTTGTTGACGAGTGTGCCTTGATTGGCCCAGCTGAAAGAATTAAAGAGCGACTACAGCCCTGGAAAGAATTGGACAAGACAGGGAAGATTGGCACCTTGGTATTAGGCAATGTGTCAAAGGAAGCTCTAAGAGTAATTGCCGAAGAAATACTTTAGAAATCGTTGTGAAAAAAGCGGGATTAATTTTAATTTTGATTACTGCTGCTTTGCTTTTGGGGTATGGAGCTTATGAAATGATCCTAGATCAGGAGATGTCATTGTTGGTCAAAATCGCTGTGGTTGGTTTGTACTTAGGTTTTGTTATAGTATTTATTGCTGTTTTGTTGCAAAGAATAAAAGAACAAAAATCAGATAAATATATTGAAGTGGAGAAATAATATGCTTGTTGTAACCAGCCCAGATATTCCAGGCAGAACCATTCTTAAAACTCTTGGTATCGTTAGAGGCAGTTCAATCAGGGCTAGACATATTGGAAAAGACATTGTTGCGGGTCTCAGAAATATTGTCGGTGGTGAGATTCACGAGTACGAAAAATTGCTTGCTGAAAGCCGAGAACAAGCCTTGGATAGAATGAAAAAAAATGCTAAAGAAGTTGGTGGCAATGCCGTTATCAGTATGCAGTTCACTACATCAGTTCTAATGGGTGGAGCAGCTGAGATGATGGCTTATGGCACTGCAGTTGTCATCGAGGAGGAGTGAACAATGAACTATAAGGCTTGGTTCCGTTTTCTGATCATTTTTCCAATGGTATTGGTTATTGCTGCCGTTGCTCTTGATTTCAGTTATCCGTTTCCTGAGTCAGTTAGCGAATATTATGCCTTACTCGCAGTGAGTGGCTTCAGTAGAATTTATTATGCTTACCTATTGGCTGCTCTTGCTGGTTTTATAGCAGATATGTGCCTCTTTTTCTTTGTTAAGAACTCAAGGGAGATTTGGCTAATTTTAATTTCAGTATTTTATGTACTTGGAGCACTGATGCCTGAACTTACCATTATGACTCCAGTTTCCATTGTGATGGTACAGATCGCTTCATTACTGGGAGGAATAAAAATAGCAGTTGCCTATTATTCTCCCCATATAAGAGACTTGTTTTGAGTGCCTAGACTTATAAAAAGGGGGCTAGTTATAGCCCCCTTTTCCTTATTATCCCAATAACTTCTTTTTTGAAGTGAGGGATATTTTTTTGGGTTTTCGATGTTCTGGAATAATTTTCTCCATGCCAATGTATAGCATTCCATTGGACAAGGCTGCACCTTTAACGACCATATCATCAGATAGAATAAATTTTCGTTCAAAATTTCTAGCCGCAAGCCCTTGATGCATCAATCCATCTGCAGCTTCCTTAGGTCGATTACCTTTGATCGTCAAGTTTTCTCCGGTAACCTCAACATCAACATCACTTTCATCAAATCCAGCAACAGCTAATTCGATCGTGTACTGATCATCAGACAATTTTCTGATGTTATAAGGTGGATAATTGGCATTTTGAGACTTTGAGTTTGCCAGCAGTGATAGGGTATCAAAGGTTCTATCAAAACCTACAGCAAAGGGTGAGATGTCTCTCCATACTGAATCAAATATTGTATTAACCATAATTTTCTCCTTTTTGTTAAGCAAGTTAATCATTCATTTGTAGACCCAATTAATGGCATCCACATTCTAGATATATGGATAATCTGATGGACTTCAAGTCATGAAAAAGGAAATTATTACTGAAAATATATTGGAGAGATAGCAGGCAAATAATTAAATTACTGGGTAAGCACTATCTACCAATGAATGTATCTTATCGGAAAGCATCAAAGAAGATTGATTGGGAAGGGATGTTTGATTTATTGGGTTATACAATGTGTCTCTTAGTACAGGAATTCTCTTCATATCCTGGATAAAAGATTCCATTTCTCTTGGGTAAAATTCTTGTCCATGAATGCCTCCTGCGGATTTAGAAATGGATTCATCCATAAGTGTTCCACCTAGGTCATTAGCCCCTGCATTAAGACAAGATAAGGCAGCATTTTTTCCCAATTTAACCCAGCTGGTTTGAATATTTTTTATTATGGGATGCAAGTACAATCTAGAGACTGCATGCATTAATAGGACTTCTCTGAATGTCGGACCAGGACGTGCCTGACCTCTTCGGTACATTGGAGATTCCATACTGACAAAGGGTAGTGGTATAAATTCAGTAATACCCCCCGTTTTGTTTTGCAGATCTCGGATCTTCATCAGGTGAGTGGCCCAATCACCGATATTCTCCTGGTGACCAAACATTATTGTTGAAGTAGTATTAATGCCCACTTCGTGAGCGGTAGCGATTATTTCAAGCCAGGTTTTGGTGTCAATTTTATCTGGGCAAATCCTATTTCTGATTCGGTCGTCCAGAATTTCTGCAGCGGTTCCAGGCATACTATTGAGTCCAGATTCTTTAAGCAAAAGTAGGAAATTCTTGATGGAGTGGCCTAAGGTGCTAGCTCCATGGTGAATTTCCAAAGGTGAGAATGCGTGAATGTGGATATTGGGCACTTTGTCCTTAATTGCTAGGCAAATATCCACATAGGTTTGACCAGTAAAATGCGGGTGTATGCCCCCTTGCAAACAGACTTCGGTTGCCCCTTTATAAGACGCTTCTAAGGCACGGTCTGCAATTTCATCACAAGAGATTAGATAAGGTTTACCTCTTAGATTTTCTCTAGTTTTTCCTTTAGAGTATGCACAAAAAAAACACGAATATTTACAGATATTGGTGTAATTGATATTCCGTGTGATCACGTAACTGACACTATCACCATTCATTTGCTCTCTGAGTTCATTAGCATGATTCAGTATAAAATTCATCTGATGACCTCTTGCTTTAAACAGGTCAGTGATTTCAGCGTGATCCAATGGTTGGCTTTTCATTGCTTTTCTGACGGTTTGAGCAATGCTTGAGTGTTGTGGCATAGTGTTATTTCTGATCCAATTCACCGGGTGACCATACTCAGGAACTTCCAACGATTCACCACACCGCCAATGATTTTGTCTAGCGTATCCTTCTGAATCTGAAAGTTCCTGGATAAAGTGCTGTAGCTGAGGGTCATACCATTCTTTTTTAGAGTCAATGTATTCAGGGTAAATGGTTAACCTTTCTTGTAATTTTTTACCTGTTTCTTTGGTTGCCTGTTCCAGTATGTTCAATTCTGGCCATGGAGATTCTGGATTGACATAATCTTGAGTTATCGGAGAAACACCACCCCAATCATTGATTCCAGCATCGATCAGCTTGGTCAAAGCATTCATGTTGAGATTGGGCGGGCATTGGATGTTCATTTTTGATCCAAAAATAATGCGTGAGACGGCTAATGTCCACAATAATTCTCGCAAGTCAGCAGGGGGAGTATTGTGCATTTTAGTTCCCGGTTTCGGGACAAAATTTTGAATAATTATTTCTTGTATATGACCGAATGTTTGATGTAGTTTTCTTATTTCCAAAAGACTCTCAATGCGCTCTCGTTGGGTCTCACCTATACCAATTAAAATTCCTGTTGTCAGTGGCACAGAGGCTTCACCCGCTGCAAGTATAGTGCTCAATCTCAGTTCTGGGTTTTTATCAGGTGAACCATAATGAGCCTGGCCTTTCATACAAAGTCTCTT
>CAXGBD010000003.1:0-38301 GCA_964008355.1 uncultured Gammaproteobacteria bacterium
CCAAGTTGCTCAATTAAATAGAATTCTATTGCAGAATGACAATCCTCAAATTCAGCTGTTAATTCAAATGAACCATTCTCAAAATCTTTAGAAAGTAATTTGAGAGACTTAAGCAACTTATTGAGTTCACTGCTACTAAGTACTCCTATAGACTCAAGGCCTTTAATATGAGCTGAAGTTGCTTCTATATCAAAAATGAACAAGTCTTTGTCCAGTACAATATCTTCTTCTATTAAGAATTTATCTATTTGGTTTGAAGTTTCAGCTTCTTTGGTTTTCCATAGTTTCTTAGTCATAATTAATCCCAGCTTCTTCGTTTAATTGAAAAGAATAATTTAGATTTTGAATGCATTGAGTGGCTGCTCCCTTTAATAGATTGTCTAGGGTACAGCAGATGACTAAATTTAACCCTGAGTCATCAATATCAAAACCTCCAATGGATGCATGATGTTGCATAACATTGTCTGCAACTAGAGGAATAGATTTGGTTATTTTAACGAGAGGTTTATTTTGATAAAAATCTTTGAATAGTTTAAGAATTTCGGATGAATCACTCGGCTCTTTAAGTCTTATATGCGTTGTCATCGAGATGCCTCTAAAAAAATCTGCAACATGAGGTGTAAATGAGGATTTTTTATAACAATGGGCTCTAACCTCTTCTTGATGGAGATGATTAGCCAGTGAGTACGGTAAAATATTCTCACGAAGTGTATTTTTATCATTTTTATTATTTGGGTTTGATCCTGCTCCACTGTATCCAGAGATGCCAAAAGAGGATGTCTTTCCAACTAATAAATCTTTAATTGGCTCAATGGATAACTGTATTGCAGTAGCGTAACAACCCGGGTTACTTAAAAACTTTGAATTTCCTGAGTCCTTTGATATTTCAGGTAATCTATATAACCAATCTGGGTTAAATCTATTATCAGAGCTTATATCAATGACAGTAATTTCCTGATTAAGCTTTAAAATAAATTCCATATAATCTTTAGCATCTCCATTTCCCAATGCAAGGATAAGGGCTTGCAAAGAAGAATCTAATTCGAATGAACTCTTACCCAATGGTAAGTACTTTAAATTTGGATTCTTAGGATATCCACTGATCAATGAACCTGCTTGAGATCTTGAGAATGCTTGTTTTAGATTAAAAGTTGGATGCTTATTTATAAGCTTTACAAGCTCTTTACCAACATACCCTCTTCCACCTATGAGTCCAATGTTAATGGTTTTATTCATAATTAATTGTTTGTTCATAATTGTAAGCAGACTCAATGCACAGGGTCAGTTGTTTAAGGTCAGAAATGCCTATCCAATAAATATTCCAGCCACCATATTTCTGAAAACCATCACACACAGAAAGATAAAAATCATTAATAGAATTAGTGGATCTAGATCTCCAAAATAGTTGATTATGAGTTTGTCTCATTTTGTTCCATATTGCTGATCCAAGACCTTCTCCCCTTGCGGAATCTACTACAGCAAATTTATCCATATATGGAATTTCATTTTCATGAGAAACAATGATGGCAGCTCTGTTGCAATCACTTATATAGAATGATCTTGGAGCATTATTATTAAAGTAGGTCTTGTCTAGCTTTCCATTAAAGGCACTTTCCATAATGACGGTAATATTTTTTTCTTTTACTTTATCAATAGATTCAAAGTGATTTACCAAATGCCCCTTTTTAATTAATGTTCCTGAGCCAGCATCTGTGAATAGTTCTCTGGGTAGATGGAGTGGTTTGGTTATGGAGACAGATGTTGATGATGGAAGAAAATCTAGTAATCTCTTAATTTCCTCTAACTTTAATTTCATTCCAGAATGTAACCATTTATGACCCATTAAATCATCAAATTGCTCCTTTAGATCAATTGAAGAAATTAGATTATTTTGTTGGTCATAAATCCCTCCAACTTCACTTAGAAAAATAATCTTATAAGCCTCTATCTCTTTTGCAATGGAGATCGCTGCAGAATCAGCATTTAAATTTAACAACTGCCCATCAGTCGTCTGACCTACAGAAGCGATAACTGGGATGTATTGATTATCTAGAATGTTTTCTATTGTTTTAATATCGGTTGAATGAACCTCGCCGACATAGCCCAACTTAGGGTTTTTAATTGTGCATTCAAAAATATTTTTAGTGACAGAAACAGCTGCTACATCATAGTCCTGAAGTGCTTTAACTAATTTAGTATTTTCTTCTCTAAAGATAGTTAACGCTTCATGAAGCACTTCTGAACTAGTAACACGCTGGCCATCTAAAAAATCAAAGTTAATGTCTTTCTTTTTTAAAGAGCTAGATAACCTGGGCCCTGCTCCGTGGATCACAATAGGTTTTAAGCCCACTTGATTTAAAAAAGATAAAGATGAGACAAGATTATCCAGATCATTTTGAATAATTGCTCCACCAACTTTTATAATTACAAATCTATGATCAACATTAGAAAACTTTTCAATATATTTTCTAATTTCCTTCTCACTACTGATACTGCTAAGAAGGGTTAAGATAGTATTTTTTACAGAATTATTTTTCATAAAGAGTCACTGAGTGTTTATTCAAAGGATTTATTTGTTATTGATCTCTTTCCATGTAGCTGAACTTTGACCCAAGAGCTTAATAAAGCCTATCGACTCTCTCATACCCCATGAAGCGGATTGAGCATAGATTGCATCTTTACTGATGAGTATCTTTCCTGCATCAACAGATACAGCATCTGCATTTCCTGGAGATAATAAAATAGTTACCTCCCCATTCACATTGGTTTGAATATCCTTTAAGAAGTTTTCCAAATTTCGAGCAAGAGGGTCAAAATAGAATCCCCCATAAATTAAATCAACCCATTGTTGACCAACTTTAGGCTTAAAGAAATTTTGCTTATCCGTAAAAATTGCTTCTTCCAATGCCCTATGAGCTCTAAATAGTACCTCTATAGCAGGGGCTTCAAATAATAGTCTCCCCTTTATCCCAATAATCGTATCATTTGCAGTGATTTCTCTTCCAACACCATACTTGCCTGCAGTTTTATTCAGATATCGCATCAGTTCTGGTCCTTTGACCTTTTTGCCATTTAGCAGAACTGCCTCACCTTTTCTGAACCCAATTCTTATTTTTTTGTTTTTTGTAGGATATTTTTCTGGTTTTGAACACAAAGTATAGCTTTCATCGGAAGGTGCATCCCAGGTATCAATTTCAGATCCAGAAACTGTAACTCCCATTAAATTTTCATTTATGCTGTATTTATTATTAAGAGAAGAAACTTTAAAACCTCTGTCTTCAAGATATTCCTTTTCATATCCCCTAACATCATTGACCGTATTCTGGATTTCTCTGATGGGTGTAATGATGTTAAATATGCCTAGCGCCTGAATTGATAAATCAAATCTGACTTGATCATTTCCCATCCCAGTACATCCATGTGCAATATTTTTTGTTTTTAGAGTCTTACATAGTTTTACGGCTTCTTTTACAATCAAATATCTATCTGAGCATAGGGCGGGATACTTATTCTGATAAGAGGAACCTGACCAAATCAATGGTTTAATTATTTGAGACCAAAATGATTGCTCTACATTCACATTTACGTGCTTTGTAGCCCCTAATTCATTTGCTCTGCGGGTAATTTTGGTTTCCTCTCTAGGAGAAGTGCCGCCTGTATTCACAAAAACAGTATGAACCTCAAAACCTTTTTCGATTAGGAAAGGAATGCAGAAACTAGTATCTAGACCACCTGAAAATGCTAAAACAATTTTTTTCATCTTATTTATCCTTAAGTAATTTAGTTAGTAATGATTTTTGTACATGTTTTCTATTGCTAGCTTCCTGAATTGCTACACAATAATCGGCATCCATCACACCATCAGTAGCTTTAACATTTCTTCTTAATGGCAAACAGTGGCTAAAAATCGCATTATTTGTTTTTGCCATTTTTTCTTCGTCAACAATAAAATGTTTATTTTTATGCCTTTGTATCAATTCTTTCTCTACGTCACCATAGTGCAATAAGGATCCCCAACTTTTTGCATAAACTATGTCTGAATCTGAATAGGCCTGATCAATATCATGAGTGATAGAGAACTTGGTCTCATTTTCTTCACAATTTTTTTTGGCTTGCTCAAGATATTTCTCATGCAAGTTATAGTTTGGCGATGGACATAGAAGTTTTACATTCATTCCAAACTTACTCGCAATTAGTATGCTTGAATTCGCAACGGCGGTATTAAGCGGTTTTGGATGATAAGTCCATGTAAGGAGGTAGTTTTTACCTCTTAAGTTGCCCAAGTTCTCTTGGAGAGTGAGTATATGTGCCAATTCTTGACATGGGTGTGTGATGGTCTCCATATTAACAATAGGGACAGTTGCATACTGAGCAAAACTATTGATCACTCTGTCTTCAAAATCCTCCTCTAGATTTATAAATTTCGGGAAGGCTCTTACCGCTATAAGGTCACAATAGTTGGATAACACTCTTGCGACTTCTTTGATATGCTCTTCAGGGTTTTCATTCATAATGACTGCAGGCTCAAATTCTATGGGCCATGCATCACTACCTGGATGCAAAACAACTGCGTAGCCCCCAAGCTCCTGAATACCTAATTCAAAACTAACCTTAGTTCTCATGGAGGGATTAAAGAACAATAAGGCCACAGATTTATTCTTTAATAGATCTTGAAACTTATTTTCCTTTAAGTTTTTTGCATAGTCTAAAATTTCTTGAAGATCCTGCTTGGACCAATCTTGAGTTGTAATAAAGTTTTTCATATTTTCATTCAGATAAAAAAAAACCCAGCTATTATGCTGGGTCTATTAATTATTTTAGAAAAAAGCAGACGCCAGCTAGAATGCCGGTCTCCTGTTACCTTCTTCTCTAATTAAATTAAACATAGTGTCATTATTCATATCGCTATCAGTTTGTAAAGGTTTTATCTTATTTTGATGAATATATATTTCTTATTGATTCGTCTGGTAGTATTTTTTAATATCTTTCTTACTTCCACCGCGATTTTTTTAAAAAGTATTCGCCTGCTTCTTTGAGTCCTTCAGGGAGATATTTCAAAAATCCATTAGGTCCGTATCTAGAAACGTACTGATCTGTTAAATGGGTAATTAACTCATAATGGATATCAGGTGTTTTGTGTCCATCTCTAAAGCTTTGCATTGGTATTGTATGAGTTACAATTTCTTCGTGATGAGTTTCTGCTTCAGCTACACATTTGCCCCAAGGCTCATAGATTGAGGTTCCACCTCCTCCTGCATCTTCTATGAAGCTTCTGTTGTTAGGAGACACGGAATTATTCACTAGGCCTGTGTAGACTTTGTTTGCTTGGGCCACTGCTGCAGCATCAATTCTATTGGAGCCACCCGACGCTGTTTTAATGATAAGTTCTGCTCCTTTCATGGCCATGCCTCTGAAGATTTCGGGTTCCATGACACAGGGCGTGATGGTGATATTGCCAATATCAGTTTTGGCAACTGGCAACACTGCATCCCAGCCGTACATTTCAACATAGCGATCTAGGACGTCATACACTGTTGTTGTGAACAGCTCGAATCCCACAAAGACCCCATGAATATTTCTAGCTTTCCATTGTTCAGATATGATTTCACCCTTAGGGTTGATGATCACAGATACACTCATGATATGACGTGGCCAGTCTTTGTATTGTGCATAGGTGCCGAAACTAATATAGCAATTATGCTCTATGGCTTTTTTGCCAATGGCTTCAGTCTCAGGTCCAGGAAGCCTCAGAGCAAATCCCAGTATCTCTTCCCTACTCCATTGGTCCCAACCTGTAATTGGAAATTCATGAAAGGCTAAGTAATCTTTATGGCCGCCGTAGCCTTGGGCAGCATCAATAAGAAATAACATGTGATCCAGGTTTGATTTAATTCCAGGTTTTGGGTTCTTCCCATCCACAGGGGTTACCTCACTTTGCACGAGACACAGGTTGACTGCTTCTTGTTTTAGGGCAACGGTATCGTAGGTGCCTGAGTTTCCGACAAGTTTTGGAATATCTTTCTTTATTGTCTTTGATGGGTCTGCATTTGCTAGTATGGGGAAACCGGCTAATAAGGATGCCCCATAACTGAGAAATTCTCTTCGGCTTTCTTTGGTTTTCTTGCTCATGGTTTTACCTAACTAAGTTTATATTAAAAGGGTTGTATCATGGGATACTCATGTTTCATATTGTCTATTTGTTGCTCTTCACCAAAATATTCTGCAAACAAATGACCTGAATAAACGGCATGGTATAGGGCGCCCGGTGCATCAGCATCACCAATCTTAATAATAGATTTGATTTTAGAACTCTTTGCTTTTATTAATTCATGATAAATTTTATCTCTGGGTTTACGTGTGCCAACAATGACTACTGTTGATGCCTCCAGAGATGATTGATCTTTGTTAAAACGATTAATAATTTCAATAGAACTATTGTTACTGGATAACATCCGACTATCAGTATGAATAGTTACATTCTTCTCATTTAACCTGAGTTTAATTTCATTTAATTCATTACTCATAAAACTCCATGGGGAAATGTTTTCAAATGGCGTGACCATATTTACTGTATGACCTTGTCCTGAAAGGAACTCAGCAATTAAACCTCCCATGTAGTAATAGTCAAAATCATATATGACCACAGGACCGTTCACTTTAGCACCATTTAAAATATCATCAGGGGTTAAACAATTGCTGTTTTCATTAGTGTTAATAGGGATCGCTTTATCATCAATGGTTGTTAATTCCCAAGATGAGCCGGATGCAATAACCACATGATCAAATTCCATATCAATAACATCTTCTACTTTCATTTGATTATCGAGGAATACATTCACACTTTCTAACTGATCGATTTGATGAGTTCGATAATCCTTTACTCTTGAATAAGATGACATACCAGGAAGTTGTATTTCTTTATTGATTCTGCCACCCAGCTCCTTCTCTTTCTCTGCAAGAGTGACTTCATAACCTCGTTTACCAAGACTCATAGCTGCTTCCAGTCCTGCAGGTCCGCCACCAATAATAAGAATGTTCTCATCTGAGGTTTTATTCTTTATTTTTTCAGGGTGCCAGCCCCTCCTCCATTCTTCCCCCATGGTAGGATTCTGGGTACATCTGACAGGGATCCCTTGGTTGTAACAGGAGGCACAAATATTACAGCCTATACATTCTCGTATATCATCTTCATTGCCTTCAAAGATTTTATTAGGAAGAAATGGATCAGCTATGGAGGCTCTTGCAGAACCTACAAAATCAAGAATTCCTCTGTTGATTTGACTAACCATGTTATCCGGTGATGTGAACCAACCTACACCAACGACTGGTTTTGAGGTTAATTGTTTTACAAAGCCATTATAAGGTTCCATAAAGCCTGATTCAGCAAATCTTGAACTTGGACATTCTTTTGTCCATTCAGAGAGTTTTATATCCCAAAGATCAGGAACTTCACCTATTAGGTCAAATAATTCGTGAGCTTCAGACTCATGATTATCACTTTTAAAGCTGAGGAGTTCATCCGTTGAAATTCTCACAGCTATCGCTGCCCGATCCTCAACTAGTTCTTTCATATCAGTGATGATTTCTTTTAATAGTCTTGATCTATTTTCCAAACTACCGCCATATTCATCATTTCTTTTATTAAATTGTGGATGAAGAAAGTGATACGGCAAAAACCCCATACCGGCATAACAATAAATAATATCGAAACCAGCTTTTAGTGCTCTTTTTGTCGCATCAATGTGCCATTGCCTCAATTCTAGAATATCATCTTTAGACATTTCTCTGGGGGCTTGTAGGGACATGGTTTCAATTTCACTCGCCCTTTGTTGAATCCCTGAAGGAGAGATAGCTGTTAATCTGCTATGACGATTAGGCGCATATGCTCCCCCGTGGAAAAATTCTATGCCAGCTAAGGATCCGTGCTCATGTACTGCCTTGACCATAGGGACATGTGAGTCTATATCTTGATCGGACCACAGCCTTGCAAATGGTAGCGGTCTATCATCGGAGCTTGGATGTATGGAACAATAACCGGTATTAATAACTCCCCATCCTCCTTCTGCCTTGATCCCTCTTTGAGCGGCTCTAGTGTTGGGCATGTCGTTACCTGCACCCATTGCATGAGGCACTTGATAAAACCTATTTTTTGCCGTGACTGGTCCGATCTTTACAGGTTCAAACAGAATTTTGTATCTAGGATTCATCGCTGCCTTCACTATAGTCAATCATTAGAAAAAATATAATGCCAATTAATGCGAAAACAGCTCCACTAGATAATGCGATTATCCATCCAAATTTAGAAACTAGAATTGGTATCAGTGGAGTTGAAATTACTCCCCCGAGGTTACCACCTGTATTCAAAATACCGCCGGCTGCTTGGGCACGTTTTCTAGAGACAAAGTTTATACTTGACCAATAGGGTCCTTCAGTCATCTCAATGAATCCGAAGCAAAGAGAAAGGTAGATCACTGCAACAACAGGATCCTCAGTTAAGGCGCCTAAAATTAAGAAGATTCCTGATGGAATAAGCCCCAAAATAATGGGCACACGATGGCTAAAGCTCGTGCTATATTTTTTCTGTAGCTGGTCACATAATAGCCCACCCAAGCCTGCACCCAGAGCACCAGCAAGAAATGGTAAACTTGCAAAAAAACCACCTTCCAGAAGTGAAAATCCTTTTTCATTAACAAGGTAGATATATATCCAAGAGAAGAAAATATAAAAAGTATAATTCATACAAAGATAACTGAGCCCTAGAAGTAGAACATTCTTATCTTTAGCAACTTTTTTAATCTGTGGCCATTTCATTGGAGAAATCTTTGGCGGTTTCCCAATATGATTTAATTCTTCTTGATTTACCTTAGGGTGCTCATTGGGCCAGTCAGTTGAATACCTGTGCCAAAACCAGGCAGTTAATATTCCTAGAATAGAAATTAGAAAAAATGACGATTGCCAGTCAGTGTAATATATGATCCAAGTGATGATTAGCGGAGTAAACGAGGCCCCTATTGCTATGCCTGTTGATGTTAAACCTAGAGGAAAAGCCCACGATCCTTTCGGAAACCATCTCCGGACCACGCCACCCCCCAAGGCAGGCATTAATGGTCCTTGAGAAACCCCAATAAAGAAACGACTCATCATTATTAATCCAATTAAATAAATGATAGAGATGTCACTAAATACCAAAAGACCAGCTAGAATGGTTGCGAGTGTGCTGCCGATCATTGAAAGTGTTACGGTTTTTTTCGGTCCAATGATTTCAGCTAAGATTCCACCTGGAAATTGGAATATCGTATAACCCCAAATAAAAGCTGAAAGCATCCAACCCATTTGGATTTGGGTTATTTCTAGATCTTGCATCATAAAATTACCAACAACTGATAAATTTGTCCTCAAGACATAGGCTGTAAACCCACAAAAAATAATTGCAGCAAGAATTTTCCAGCGGGTATTGCTGGGTTTTATGATACTGTCCAAATTAATATCCAATTTTTATTAATTGATCAATTATACTCATGTGAAGTATCTTTTTAGTGGTGGATTCAAAACAAAAATTAAATATCTTGCTACTCCAGATCAGAGATGATCAGGAAGTTCGTTTTGAGGAGCATGAAAGTTTTGCTAACTATAGCAATCTGGATATAAACCAAATTGACATTCTGAATGTCTTTGACACACCTGCATTCAAGGTTGATGTGGTCAAAGATTATGATGCCCTATTTGTCGGTGGGGCCAGTGAGGCAAATGTTTTGCAACCAGAAATATACCCATTTATCCAAGACTCTATTAATTTGATTGAATATTGTGCACAACAGAAAATCCCTACTTTTGCATCTTGTTTTGGTTTTCAGCTGGCAGTTCTGGCTTTCGGTGGAACAGTTCTGGATAAGGACAGGGATTATGAGCTTGGTACGGTAAATATTACTCTGACCAGCAGCGCTGGTTCTGATCCTGTGTTTGAAGGGATTGATAATGAATTTTTTGCAGTATCGGTACACCGGCAATATTCCAGAAATGTTCCGGGTTGCCTGGAGGTTCTTGCTTATACGGATCAGTGCATACATAGTTTTAAACATAAAGAGGCTCCTTTGTGGGCCTTTCAATTTCATCCTGAGGTAGACAGAGAAACTCTGGTAAAACGATTAACTATTTTCAGTCACAAATACACTGAGAACAAAGCCCATTTAAAAAAAGTTCTAGATTCAGCTGTAGAAACTCCTGAATCAAATTATCTAGTGCAAAACTTTGTTAACAATGTTTTGCAAAAAAATAAACCGTGACAGATTGGAAAAACAATGGAGTCATTTATTTCTTTGTAAAGACCTATGATGCCTTTCTAAACTCTTTAAGAGGAATATTTAGGGCGCTTAAGGAGGAATACGCTTTCCAAGTGGAGTTCATTCTTTCTCTTTTCTTAATCCCAGCGTCTTTTTTTATTGGCAAAGATATTTTGGAAATTGTTCTTTTAATAGGAAGTACACTTTTGATTTTAATTGTTGAATTACTCAATACTGCCATTGAGACGATTCTGAATAGAATTAGTGTAGAAGAGAATGATCTGACTAAGTATGCTAAGGATGCAGCATCAGGAGCAGTTTTATTTTCCTTAATCCTCTGGCTAATTATATGGTCACTGGTTTTGATTTATTAGAACAGATAAAGTTCCTAGCCTGAGATTTCTTTGATTAATTCTAAGGCTGTTTTATCACAATCAGGTAAGGCTGCATCTGATGTTTTAATTGATGTTACTTTAGAACCCCAGTCGATAACTGCTGCAGCTCCAGTAAGACCTCCTCCGAATGCCAATAGAAGTATTTTTGAATTAGGCTTAACTTGACCTTTTTCAATCGCTTCTGTTAAAGCAATCGGTATTGAGCCAGCTGATGTATTGCCATATTTCTGAAGATTTATAATCATTTTTTCCATTGGAAAATTACACTTTTTAGCTGTAGCTTCTAGAATCCTCAAATTAGCTTGATGTGGGATGCAAAGGTCAATATCTTCAATTGTAAGATTTGCCTCTGTCAACGCTTCTTCTGCAAGTCTAGCCATGGTTTTGACAGCATTTTTGAAAACTTCTTGGCCAGCAAAACTGATGCCAAAAAAATAACCCTCTTTAGGATCTTTTAGTTCCATACTAGAACCAAAGTTGGTGACCATCAATGCTTCACCAAGAAATGGATTACAGGTTAATTTTGATGAATGAAGCTTTGAATCAGTCTCTACTGATTCAATCAGTACAGCACCTGCTCCATCACCAAACAACACAGCAGAGTCTCTTTCCGTCCAGTCCAGAAAGAAGCTGACTTTTTCTCCACCAACAAGCAGTATATTTTTCATTACTCCTGAGTTAATTAATGAATAAGCTGTTGTCAGACCATAAACAAAACCTGAACAGGCTGAATTAAAATCGAAAGCAGCTGCAGTTTTATTTCCAATATTTTTCTGAATTCTTGAGGCTGTGCTTGGAACGATATACTCTGGTGTGCAAGTGGCCATCATCACCGCTTCGATGTCTTGAGGATCTTTGTTAGCACTTGCGAGGGCATGCTGAGCAGCGACAGTGCCCATATCACTTATACTTACATGAGCAATTCTTCTTTCTCTGACACCAGTTCGAGAGGTAATCCATTCATCATTGGTATCGAGGATAGTTGACAAATCATCGTTTGTTAATATTGAAGGCGGGACGCACTTACCCCAACCTGTAACTTCTATCCCCATGTATTTTTCCTCTAAAGAAGTTACTTATACTACACTGATTCTTTTAATACTCCCAAACGTTCTTGCAACTTCGTACTGGTAGTAGAATATTGAACATGAACCTTTTTTCCTGGTTCAATGATAGCCTTAGCGGCAAAGGCAGCCATGGCAGCTTCATGGCAACCACTTAGTATCAATTTCTTTTTGCCTGGATATTTGGCTATATCGCCAATTGCAAAAATACCATCCTGATTTGTTTGACAATTCTCTGGATTAACATTAATTGATTTTTTTGTTATCTCCAGTCCCCAATTTGCTATTGGTCCTAATTTTGCAGAAAGACCAAAGAACACTAGCAGTTGATCTGCATCTATATTGATTTCTTTGTCTGGTGTAGATATGACAATCGAATTTAATGAATCTTGATTAGAATCAAAACTTTTCAATGTCCCAAATTCTATAAGATTGAGTTGATTCGATGCTTCCAATTTTTTCATCTTATCAATTGAATGTTGAGCACCCCTGAAAGTTGCAGAACGATGAACCAAGGTCACTGTTCCACCAGAGTTCTGAAAATCTTTTGAGGATACAAAATCTATAGCCCAATCAAGCGCTGTATCCCCTCCTCCAAATATTACAAGTTTTTGTCCTAAAAAATTGTCTTTTTCCCGAATTTTATAGTGGAGCCATTTGTCTTCAAATTGCTCAATGTTCTCCAACGCCATTTTTTTAGGTTGGAAGGAACCTACCCCACCAGCGATGAAAATAGTCTTGGTTACAAAACAGCTATCTCCGCTGGTCGTGATTTTGTAACCTTCTTCATTTTTCTCAACCATGGTTACTTCCTCACCTAACTCTACAGTGGGATTGAACGGTTTTATTTGAAGATAGAGTTGGTCAACTAGTTCTTGTCCAGTACACTCAAGAATTCCAGGCATGTCATAGAGTGGTTTATCTGGATAGAGTTCTGCACACTGACCTCCAATATTTGGAAGACTGTCAATCAGGACTGAGTTTACCCCCAACAGTCCTAATTCAAATACCTGAAAAAGGCCACAAGGGCCTGCACCGATAACGACTGCATCTGTTTTCTGTAACGTTTCATCCATGTTGCATTAATCCATTGAGTTCAGAGTATATAGGGGTTAGCAAGTTATTAATTTGTAAATTCCAATTCAGACCTTTTCCCTTTAATAAATGCTGTCTCATATTAGCTATTTCGTTTAAATAATTGAAACACTTTTCATAATTAAGTTTGGAATCAATAAATTGTTCTAAGGATTGAGGGATATATTTTTCTTCGATCTCTGTCTTGATTAATGATCTGGTGATTAAATTTGATATTAAAACATAGAGAATTTTTAATGCAATTTCTAAGTCTGCTTTTACCCATATTGTTGCAATCTCTGAGGGTTTAGATTTTTTTAGTATCAAGGCATTAATATCCTTGATAGTGCTATTGATCTTTGCATTTAAAAATTCATAACCAAGTTCACTGAATAAGAGAGGAAGCGAACCAAACAAGTCAATAATTTCTTTCCAATTCTCCTCGGTTTGATTGTTATTTAGCCATTGGATTGTTTCCTCAGCAGTTGGTTTTTTTACATTATGATTTTGCATCCTACTAACAACAGTATCAGGTAGCTTTTTTGCAGATTCTGTTATTAAAATCAACAGTGTTTCATCTGGAGGTTCTTCTAGAATCTTCAATAAACTATTTGCAGCAGACAAGGTCATGGATTCTGCAGGATAAATAATACCCACTTTTCCATTACCTTGGTGACTAGTTAGTTCTAGAGAGGATTTTAATGATCTTATTTTATCGATGGAAATACTTGTTTTATTCTCTTCAGGGCAGATCAAGTTGCAATCTGGATGAAATATGTCCAATTGATTTTCCTGATTTATTTTGATTTTAAGTTTGTCCGTATTTAGAAAATCTCCTGCTAATTCAAATGCCATTATTCTTTTTCCGATTCCGGGAGGACCAATCAGCAGGATGCCATGGGCATTGTCATGTTTCTTTACTAGACTGGATAATTTTTGATAATCCGGAAAAAGCCATGTTAGCGTATCAATCATGATGGTTAATTATTGCCTTTAAGTATTTTTTTATTTCAAGCTGGACATCTTCCAAAGGTTTTGAAGCATCAATTACTTTGATCCTATCATTATAACGGCGTGCAGTATCAAGGTAGCCGTTTCTAACTTTCTCAAAGAAATCAGTTGTCTCAGATTCAAATCGATCATTTTGATTTAGTTTTTTTCTGCTTCGTATGATCTTCACAGGAGCATCTAACAAGAAAGTAATATCGGGTTCAAAATTTTTTAGGATAATTTCTTTAAAATTCTCAACACACTGGTAACCTAGTTCTCTGCCAAATCCTTGATAAGCAATGCTAGCATCAGTGAAACGATCACAAACGACCCAAGTCCCTTCTTTTAATGCAGGTTTAATTACTTGTTCGGTATTGGCTTCTCTTGCAGCAAATAGTAGGAGTAACTCAATTAAAGGAGTGATATTTTTTTTCTCCTCAAATAATAGCATGTTTCTTATTTTCTCTCCTAAGACCGTCCCTCCGGGTTCTCTAGTTTGATGGGTTTTGATTCCATATTTGCTGAGATATTGAACAATAAACTTTGCATTGGTGGTTTTACCAACACACTCAATTCCTTCAATTGTTATAAAAAAACCCGACATATCTTTTATCTTCTTGCGGAACACTTACCAAGGCATACCAATCCTATCATACGAATGGATTGGTTATCTGTAGATAAAAGTGATTGGCTTTGAGAGTTTTTTAGTCAGACAAGATACTGGATTAACTGTTAGCACTAACGAAATCAATTGCAGCTTGAACAGTTGCAATTTTTTCTGCATCGTCGTCAGGTATTTCTATATCAAATTCTTCTTCTAGAGCCATTACAAGCTCGACAGTATCAAGTGAATCTGCACCTAAATCATCTATAAAACTGGACTCGTTAGATATTTCATCTTCACCTGATCCAAGTTGTTCGGCAACGATTTTTTTTACCCTTTCTTCAATGCTCATAACTTTCATTCCTCTAAAATTAAAAATTTGGTGTATTCTATGCTAATCATACATTTTCTTAAACTATTTTATTTAAAAAAATTTATAGCTAAGACATATGCATCCCGCCGTTGATGTGGATTGTTTCACCTGTGATGTAAGAACCTGAAGATGATGCCAGAAAAAGAGCTGCATTTGCTATATCAATGGGTTCACCAAATCTTTCTAATGGTATTTGTTTCAGTAGAGATTTATTTATTTCATCACCAATGTCTTTTGTCATATCGGTGATGATATAACCCGGTGCAATGGTATTGACTGTGACCCCTCTGGAGCCCACTTCTCTAGCTAATGATTTTGTTAAACCAACGAGTCCTGCTTTAGCAGCACTATAATGTGCGTGACCAATAGCCCCTGTTGTTCCTTGTATTGAGCCAATGTTTATAATCCTTCCATGTCTCTTTTTTAGCATAGGGCCAATGACGGCTTTGCACAGAAAAAACGCAGAAGATAGATTAGTTGAAATCATTTTCTCCCAATCTTCGTCTTTAATTCTCATTAAAAGATTTTCCAAACTAATTCCAGCATTATTGACTAGAATGGATGGCATTAAGTCTAATTTCTTAAGTTCTTTTATTTGATTCGATATTTGTCCTGATTGAGAAATATCTAGAACGATTCCGTGGCCTTTTAGGCCAACATTGGAAAGATTTGTTGTAATTCTTTCCGCACCTTCCTGTGTAGTGGCTGTTCCTATGACTATTGATCCAGCTCTTGCAAACACTTCTGCAATACTATTACCAATTCCTCTAGTGGCACCAGTAATCAAAGAGATCTCACCCTTGAGATTTAGGTTTTTATTAGTATTTGTCATCAGTAAATTATAACTATATCAGTTACCGGTTATCCTCAATTTCCTGGTCATCAATACTGAGAAGTGAAGATGATAGCAAGGCTATGATTAATAATAAGCTAATGACGATGAATGGAGTTAAATATCCTTCTGTGCGGTCATATAAGTATCCAGTTAAGAATGGTCCTAATCCACCACCAAAGGTATCCAATATATTTATAACACCCATAATCTTACCTAAAGATGCAATTCCAAATAAATCTGCACTGAGTAATTGAATCAACGTATATAAACCACCCCAACCAAAACCATAAAACCCAAGCCCAATCCAGACAAATAAAGGATTACTATAAAGCAGAGCCAAGACAATGAAAATAGAACCCATCAGCATTATGCCTACACCCGATAGCAAAATCTTTTTTCTACCATAGGTTTCAGCTAATTGACCACTGATCACTTTCCCAATAAAACCACCTAGAAAAATCATTGAAACGCCTGTAGCTGCAACTTGTGGTGCATAATTTTCTTCTCTTAGCATCAAGAAAACATGGCCAGTCATAGCTAGAATTGAGTAAAAAGTACAGAAAGCCATCAATGATAATAACCAGAAATTCTTAGCCTTTAATGCTTGTAATAGTGTAAAACTCTTTCCTGTATGGCTTTCTTTACTTTCTTGATCAGTTATTTCCTCAGTGGTGGCTTGTAATTCTTCGGGACTATCTTTTACAAAAGTTAGTAACAAAGGAATCAAACATAATGGAATATAACTCAACCAGATCATGACTTCTCTCCAGTCCCCTAAAGATAGAAGATAGGTATTGATTTGAGGAAACAAACCATTTCCTGTACTAGTTCCTGCTAGTAGAATGCCAATGGCAAGTCCTCTACTGTTATTGAACCATCGTGAGATCAAGATAACATTGACCAACATTCCTGCAATACAAAGCACTAGGCCCATAAAAATATGAATGATGTACATTTGATTTAATGAGATTGCTTGACTGTATTGCCAGAAACACAATGAAAGTAAAAGGAGTCCAGAGATCATTAATTTCTTAACGCCGATTTTATCTGCAATCACACCTGCAAAAAAACCAAAAAAAGCGGTTGACCAAAGGAGGATCGCATCTCTTAATTTAAGATCTGCTCTGAGAACACCCTCCCCTGTGATCTCGCTAAGAGAATTAATAAGTTCTTCTTCAAAAACGTATAGTCCACCAAGTGTGAGTCCATTGGTGATAGTGATCAGTAAAAAAGACATCACTAAAATTATCCAACGGTATTTAAGTGGATCTTTAGGTAAGATACTGCTCATAAATTATTAAATCCTTTTTAACTTTAATGAAACATACATTATTCTATTATTACAAGGAAGTATTTTATAATCAGTGTTTGTAATAATTAGGATCCGTTAATGTTGAAATCAATCATGATGGTTACCATGCTGGTAACCAATTTAAATACGATCGAGGAAGCTTATGATACTTACCTGGGTTACCAAGTGGTCGAGGAAGGACTGATCGATCGTTCTTTGGGATCAACATGGGGTGCAAGAGGCATGAATAAGCACCCATACATCATTATGCAACCCAGTAGTGGTGAAGAAGTTTATCTTCGGTTTATTGAAGATAAATCGATGACAAATTATAAACCTATGGGTACTCATGGCTGGAATTCTACAGAAATTCTAGTAGAAGACCCTGATGCGCTAGCAATGGAATTATCCAACTCAAGCTTCAATATTATTGGTCCACCCTATGATTTGTACCCAACTCCAAATGCCCCTAGAGCAATGCAAGTACTTGGACCATCTAATGAAATTCTATACTTGACCAGGATTATTCCTGAGGGTTCAGGATTTAATTTAGGCAGTGCACAATCGTTTGTAGATAGGGTCTTTATCATGGTGGTAGGTGGTCCATCCATGAAAGCACTACAAGAATTTTATAAAGAGACGCTAAATATGCCAGTTAGCGAAGCTTCCGATTGGACAATTGGAGTCATATCAAGACTCAATGATCTTCCAGAAGATACAACCTATCCCCTTGCCATAGCCAGTTTTAAAAAGAATTTTCTAATAGAGTTGGACGAATACCCTCCTATTTTCTTACCCAGAAAACGTGCAGTCAATCATCTTCCATTTTCAACATCAGTTGTTTCTTTTTTAGTTGATTCTTTGGATGATTTTGATATCGAGTGGCGTCGACCACCTAGATTGATCCAAGATTTCCCTTACAATGGAAGGAAGGTTGGGGTAACCATTGGACCTGCAGGTGAATGGATCGAGTTAATTGAAGAATAGTTTGGAGGAAAATTAAATGTCAGTAATCGTTATATTAACATTAAAAGCAAAACCAGATAGTTACGATCAACTTGGCTCTATGCTCAAGGAGATTTTGTCAGATACAGCCTCATTTGAGGGGTGTAAAGGACTCTATGCATGTGGTGATCAGAACAGTCAAACTTTTTTACTGTATGAGGAATGGGAATCAGTTGAGCATCAGCAAAAATATTTAGAGTGGAGAACACAAAGGGGGGATCTTGATGCATTGGGTACAATGCTACGTGAACCACCACTTTTTGAAACCAGAGATTTTATATTTTCTAGCTAAGGATAATGACCGCATAAATGAGAATTAATAGAATAATTGTTACTTAGAAGCTGATCGTTCTAACCGCAATTGAGGAGAATTTTATGACTTACAGTTGTTTTGAATATGAATTAAGAGATCACATAGCGCATATCTCTATGAGCAGAGGAGATAAGTTCAATACCATGACCAAGGCATTTTGGTCTGAATTGCCAGAATTAGTGGATAAAATATCAGATGAAGCTGAAGCGAGAGTCATTGTACTTTCAGCTCAAGGTAAGCATTTTTGTGCCGGAATGGATCTTGCTAATTTTCAAGATAATGGTGAAATACTTGGCACTGATGCTAAAAAAGTTAGTCAAGGTAGAAGAGGTGAAGCTCAATTTAGATTGACGCGTGAGTTGCAATACACCATTAGCTGTTTAGAAAAAGCTAGAATACCTGTGATTGCGGCCATTCAAGGTGCTTGCATAGGTAGTGCAGTTGATATGGTTACTGCCTGTGACATTAGGTATGCCACCAAAGATGCCTTTTTTTGTATCCAAGAAATTAATATAGGAATGGCTGCTGATGTAGGCACCCTACAGAGACTTCCTTATTTAATTCCAGAAGGCATTGTCAGGGAGCTCGCCTATACAGGCAGGAAATTCTCTGCAGATGAAGCATTGAGGTATGGGCTTATAAATGCTGTTTTAGATACCCATGAAGCAGTCATTGATCACGCACTTGATGTAGCTGGTGAAATTGCTAATAAAGCCCCACTGGCAGTAACAGGTGCTAAAGAAATACTGAATTATAATCGTGATCATAGTGTTGAAGAATCCCTTAATTACACTGCACTTTGGAATTCAGCTATGAATTTCTCAGATGACATGATGGAGGCTTTTAAATCCAAGGTCGAGAAAAAAGATCCAGAATTCCAAGGCTTGGTAAAAAGAAAAAAGCATCTATAAGGACAAGGTTTTTATAACAACTAGTTCAGGATGATTTCAATTCCACTAGCTCGTAATATGTTTGCATGTACCCACCAACCGAGCCTTTTAAGAAGAGATAGTCTTCATCATTGGTACACCAAATATCGTAGGGGGGATGTTCTTGAGGTAATCCAGGGGTTCCAACAAACTGAAAATGTAAGGCATCGAATGTCCCTGCTTTAATGGTAACTGATTCTTCTCCAAGGAAATCTATTGTCGAAGTAATTGAGAATAGCATTGGGCCGGTCGCTCCTCTATGATCGGGTGAAGAAAGGAGCATTTCACCTATGTTTTGTGGACCTTTTTTAGACCTGTCATACAATCGCAAATGCCAGGCATCACAAGCAATGGCGTGGTTCTGAAATGTTTTCAAACGACCTTTGGTTTGCATCTTTTGACTATTTCTGCCATCGAGCAATGTATTTGCTTCACATTCTGCATAATCATCACCAAAATTAAACCAACCAGAGCCCATGAACTGATCGTTGACAGAAATTCTGACAAAACAATCCAAAGGCAACCAATTTTCATCTAGGCTATAGGTTATATCCCTCATTACAGCTGGTCGATCATCAATCTCACAGTGAGCAACAATTTTTCTATGACCGTTAGCATGTTTGTTGATTATGAAATATTCTCTACCTCTCTCTTGGCCTTGACGGTCTTCTTTTTCACTGAGGTAAATAATTTTTCCAGCAACAGTCTGGTGATCTTTCTGCAAGATACTTTCTTTATTCATTGTTGTCATTTTCTTGGTTGTCGGTTTCACTTAATTCTCTTGTAATTTCTGGTGATGTCTCTTTATCAGGTTCAACCACCTCTAAGGGATCACCTATACCAAAACGCAGCAAAAGATTGTAATGTGCAATGTCATCCAACTCATTAACGGCAATAATAGAATGTCGTTCTGAAAAAATACTATCAGGAATAATTAACTCATCACCAGCAAAACCACAAATTCTGCCAGTTCTCGAATTAAAATAGATGGAATCTGAGCTTCTAATAGATGCTGGTGGGGTAATTTGTAAGTGATATGATCTTGATTTAGGTCTTCCATAGATAACCAAATTGGACCGGTCAAGTACTCTGTAATCTTGAATGGTGTCTTTGTTAAAACAACTCGACCCTAGTCTTACATTGTATCCAGTGCTAGTGGATCGTTCATTTTTTAATTGCTCTTCTTGCGTACATCCACTGAGTACTAATAGGCATTGTAAAAATATAACCAAATAGAATTTTCTATTTATAGAAATCATAGATATTTTTTTAAAATATTCTGTATATTATTTTTTATTTAGGTCAGAATAGCACATTAAATTATATATCCCTCGACAACTAAAACACAAAATTAGATCCAATGAACCCCTATGAATAAGATTCTTGTCTGCATCAAAAGAGTTATTGATTACAATATTAAAATCAGGATTAACTCTGATGAGTCCGGCGTCGTCACAGAAGGGGTTAAGATGAGTATTAACCCTTTTGATGAAATCGCTCTTGAGGAGGCTTTAAGAATTAAAGAATCTGGAAAGGCCAATGAGATTATCGTTGTTTCCATTGGATCAGAAGATTGTCAGCAGCAGCTTAGGACCGGGCTTGCTATGGGAGCAGATCGTGCCATATTAGTCGAACATCAAGAACAAGCAGAACCTCTAATCGTTGCCAAGTTATTGTATGAAATTGTTCAGCAAGAAAAGCCAGAACTTATTTTGCTTGGTAAACAAGCTATTGATGATGACTGTAGCCAAACAGGACAAATGCTTGCTGAACTTTGTTCTTATGCCCAAGCTACTTTCATATCCAAGCTTGATATTGAGGGCAATGTCCTCACAGTCACCCGTGAGGTGGATCAAGGCCTTGAAAGTTTAGAAATAGACCTCCCTGCAATAGTGACAACTGATCTTAGGTTAAACGAACCAAGGTATGTGAAGTTGCCTGATATTATGAAAGCTAAAAAGAAACCATTGGATGTTATGAATTCATCAGAATTCAATGTTTCTACAGATGCATTCTTTAAAGTCATCAAAGTTTCAGCACCACCACCCAGGCAGAGTGGAATTATGCTAACTAATGCTGATGAGGCGTTTGATGCACTTAAAACCAAAGGTTTTTTTGATTAATTAATGCAGAGATCAATATGAATGTCTTAGTCATAGCTGAACACAACGATGGTTTGATCAATGTAAGTACTTCTAAAACATTGTCCTGTGTGTCTGATTTATCTTCACAACAAACAGATCTGTTAGTGTTGGGAAACAATTCAGAATTAGCAACCCAAGCTGCTCTGTTTCAGAATGTCAATTCTGTTCTGTATCTAGAAGATCAACGTTTTGATCATCAGGTCGCAGCCGTTATGTCCCCAGTCATTGCTCACCTTGCAACTGAATATGATTGTGTGTTGTGTCCTTCGACGACTTTCGGTAGAGATTTGATGCCACGTGTAGCAGCATTACTTGATGTGGGACAGATGACAGACATCATGGCTGTAACTGGACCATTGACTTTTGAGAGACCTATTTATGCTGGAAACGCCATTCAAACCATAGAAGTAACAGACAAAGAAAAAATTGTTGGAACGGTCAGGCTTGCTTCATACAAAGAAGTAGAGATGAATAATCAAGCCAACATAAAACATATTGAACTACCAGAAATTGAATTGCCACTACATTCCCGTTTCTTAGGAATTCAATCAGAGACAAACGAACGGCCAGATCTTCAAGTTGCCAAAATAGTTATTTCTGGGGGAAGAGGATTAGGCAGTTCTGAGAATTTTAATTTACTGTATGATCTCGCTGATAAAATGGGAGCCGCTGTGGGAGCCTCCCGTGCAGCTGTTGATGCTGGTTATGTTTCAAACGATATGCAGGTGGGTCAAACCGGTAAAATTATTGCCCCTGATCTTTATTTTGCATTTGGAATATCAGGTGCTATTCAACATCTGGCTGGGATCAAAGACGCAGGAACTATTGTTGCTGTAAACAAAGACCCCGATGCTCCTATCTTTGAAATAGCTGATATTGGAATTGTTGCAGACTTGTTTAATTTTATCCCTGAATTCATAGCTAAAATCAATTAAAATTAAATGAAAGCAAAAATGCCTCCAATTTTATTGCTGGGCATTGCCAGCGGTATCTCCCCTTTTGCCATGGCGATAGTTGTTCCTACTTTGGAAGTTTTTGCACAAAAATATCAAGCCCCCTACTCAACCGTCCAGTTCATTATTTCTGCCTATTTGTTTGGTTTGGCTGTTGCTCAACCGATCGTAGGTTTTGTGTCTGATAAAATAGGAAGAAGACCAGTGCTAATTACTGGATTTCTCCTATATGTGGTAGCTTCAATAATTTGTGTCACCACTGAGAGTATTAATGCTTTAATAATTGCAAGATTTCTTCAAGGAACAGGGGGCAGCGTCGGTAGTGTTATTTCCAGAGCTATCATCAGGGATACCACCAGTCCCGAGCAGTCTGCCAAAGCTTTATCAAGAGTAACCGCAATCATGGGTAGCGCACCTATGATTGCTCCAGTTATAGGTGGTCTTGCATATCAATTTTTTGGCAATCCCAATGATATTTTTATTATTACGGCTATTTTTGGGATAGTTGTACTGGTTCCGATATTTTTTAAAATACCAGAAACAAAAGAAACAAAGAAAGATGATCTAACACAAACAGTTCAAAAAGACACTTGGCTTGAAAAATACAAATATTTACTCAGTTCAAAAATCTTTTTAGGTTCATCATTCATTTATGCATTCACCACCGGTGGTTTTTTCTCATTTCTAGCCGTCGGTTCAACTGTTTTCTCTAAGGAATTGGGAATTGAAGCAACAGGTTTTGGTGTGATGTGGAGCTTGATGACCATTTTATATTCCTTGAGTTCATTCATTAGTGGTAATTTGTCAGAGAAATATGGATTGATGAAAGTTCTCTTGAGCGGTGTAATAATTAATCTGGCCGCAGGTAGTTTATTTTTTTTGCTGTTTTATATCGCCGGCTTCACTTATTTGACAATAATATTGCCCCTAGTGTTGATGTTTTTTGGACATGGATTCCTGGTTCCTATGTCTACAGCAAATGCAGTCAGTGGAAAGCTTGCTGTAGCTGGGGCCAGCTCAGGTCTATACAGTTCTATTGGTTTAACGATAGGAGGACTCTTTAGTATTTTATCCGGTGCGATTTATGATGGGAATTTTTCACCCATCGCTGCCATCATCATGATTTCAACAATGCTTTGTGCTCTAAGTTATCTACTGGTTCGAAGTGGTGAGAGATCACGCTTTGATTGACTGATTCACTGCCCGGTTTAATGACGCCGATGGCAGCTTCAACCAATAATATTGCCCAGATTGTCAATACAAAAACTCTGCATTTAGATAGACTATCAGCCATGGCTTTATTTTCTTGATCATTAATCGAGCCGCTTGCAATTTTGTGAATACCTTGGGCAAACCCACCTATGTATTTTCGAATCATGATGCCACAAAATATTAAGGCAGCAAACAAGAGTAACTTGGCTCCAATCCATGGTTCTGAGTCCAATCTCCCACTAGTCCAGTCCATCGTTACAGAAATAATAATTGCGAACATCATCACCCATCTAAAAATATAATCGATTCGAGTGATTCTTTTTACCAGATCGGTTCCCTCATTAAAATGAATATAGAGCAACACACTGAACCAAACAGGACCTAGAAGTATTATTCCTAATCTGAATAAAGGATCATGCTCTATGCCATAACTCTCTGAAAGGATTCCACCAACAGTTAACATCAAACTCAGACAAAGTCTGGGAACCAAGTCCAGATTGATCATAATTTTCCCTGCAATTTTCCTTGCTTCTATTGAATGGTTACTATTAATAGCAAATCCACTGGAATAAAAAACACCGATATCTCCACCCAACCAGTAGGCAAAAAGCAATAAGTGCAATATAAGTGTTACATCTTGTACTGACATTTTTCTAACCTCTCATTTATTTTAACGTAACAATGGCTTTGCCAAAATTCTCGCCCCTCATTAATCTGCAAAAAAGTATTGGAGCTTGATCAAGTCCAAAAACTTCATCTTCCTTATATTTTATTTTACCCTCATCTAGCCACTTGGATGCAAGTGAAATAAATTGTTCTTGTTTATCATAGTGATCATAAACTACTACACCCTTAATGGTTGCTCTTGCTCCTACTACCGGTGCTAAATTCGGTCCTGGTGGTGTAGTTTCTGAATTATATTGTGTCATAAATCCACAAAGAACAATTCTTGCGTGCATCGCAAGATTATTGGTCATGGTTTCCAGTGTTTGACCTCCGACATTATCAAAATAAATATCAACTCCATTTGGACAAAGTTGTTTTATTCTCTGATCCAAGTTTTCTGTCTTATAATTAATACATTCAAAGAAACCAAATTCTTCTTTGACCAGCGAACACTTTGCCATACTCCCTGCAATTCCTAATGCTTTGGCACCAGATATTTGAGCAATTTGTCCTACCATACTTCCCACTGGACCACTGGCTGCAGAAACAACTACAATGTCGCCATCCTTGGGTTCTCCATAGACCAACAAGCCTGCATAAGCGGTTAAACCAGGCATGCCCAGAATACCAAGTGCTGTAGTAATCGGGGCTTGTTCCGGGTTGAGTTTACGAACACCCTCTCCATTAGTTACCGCATATTCTTGCCAGCCGTTAGAGCAAACAATGATCTCACCCTCATTGAAGTCATCATTTTTTGACTTGATAACTTCTCCAATAGTGCGGCCAGCAATCACATCTCCTATGTTTATTTTCTCTGCATAGATGTGTTTTCCTGTAATAAGTCCACGAATATAAGGATCAAGAGAAATATGGATTGTTTTTGTCAGTATTTGATTCCTAGCAATATTGGGTATTGGTGTATTGATCAGACCAAAATCTCTAACTTCAGGAATGCCTCGAGGATTTCTTTTTAAAATAATTTGATTATTAGTACTCAAGTGATATTTAAATTTGACCAAGCATAAATTCGCAACTACTTACTCTAAATTCTCCTCCTTCTTCAATATTTAAGGTTTCAATAACACCATTATTAGTAATTAAAGAAAAACGCTGCGATCTTGTTCCCATACCATATCCTGAAGCGTCCAATTCTAGACCAAGTGCTTTAGTGAATGCTCCGTTTCCATCTGCAAGCATCAAAACTTCTTCATCGGCTCCATGACTTTTACCCCAAGCATTCATCACAAATACGTCATTGACCGACATGCATGCCACAATATCAATACCCTTTTCTTTTAATTGTTGAGCTTGACCTATGAAACCTGGTAAATGCTGTTGAGAACAAGTGGGAGTAAATGCTCCTGGAACTGCAAACAAAGCTACTTTTTTGTTTGCAAATAAATCCTCATATGTCACCGCAGAGGGTCCTTCCTTATTCATGGTTGTGAGTTCAATATTTGGGATCTGATCTCCTATAGCTATAGTCATAATATTTTCCTTGTGTTTTATTCTAAATTGTATCTGATGATTCAATTAAATCTATTTTCACCATAATCTTATTCAACCATAAATAAAGCAATTTTAGGAATGAATGAGACCAACATTAAACCGGTTATCATGATAATTAAAAATGGTATTGTTGATTTACAAACGGTCCAGAACTTCTCTTTAAAAACTCCCATTGCCACAATTAAATTTAACCCCAATGGAGGGGTCAGATAACCTATTTCTAAATTCATAACCATGATAATACCAAAGTGGATGGGGTCAATTCCTTGTGAAATAGCAATGGGGCCAAGCATTGGAGCCAAAATAAGGATGGCAGATCCTATGTCAATTAGACAGCCAATAATTAATAAAAAGAAATTGATTGATAACAATGCAGTAATTGGATTATCAATGCGTTGACTGAGCCAAGACACTAGGTTTTGTGGTACTTCTTCATAGGTTAGAAAGACATTTAAACTTAGTGCAATCATAAGTACAGGGAATAATGATCCCAGCAGTTTTGTGGTCTCAGAAATGACTTCAAATAGAACCTCCCATTTCATTTCTTTATGAATGAATGTTTCAACAATGATCGCATAGACTACCGCGACCGCAGCTGATTCTGTTGCTGTAAAGTACCCAGTATAAATACCCCCTAATATAATAATGGGCATCAGCAGTGCCCAAATTCCATTCTTTATAGATTTGAAAATATATCCTATGTTCCAACTGCCTTCTCTATGGCTAAAATTCTGCATCATTGCATAACCCAGCATCAACATAGTAAGCAATAAAGCAGGTCCAATACCTGCAATGAATAAGTCACCAATGGATGTTTGCGTCATAATTCCATAAAGGATCAGCGGAATACTCGGTGGGACAACAATACCTAAAGTACCTGCTGCACAAAGTGCACCCAGTGCAAAACTTCTAGGATAACCAGCATCGATCAATGCAGGATACATAAGTGTTCCAATGGCTAACAAGGTTACAGTTCCAGATCCAGAGACGGCAGCGAAGGCGGCACAAGAAAGGATAGTCGCAATGGCTAAACCACCTGGAATCGGAGCGGTCAGTGCTTTCATCAGGTCTATTAATCTAGATGCCATACCTCCTTTTGACATGATATTTCCTGCCAATATAAAAAGAGGAATTGAAAGCAGGATATCCTTGTTTGCCGCATCCCAAGCATCAACCACTATATTGCTTATAACTCCATCTCCAAAAGCCCAGTATGCGTAGGCTGTGGCAATCCCGAGTACGACAATTAGGTTTTGCCTTAACATGAATAAGACAATGACAATAATTGGAAGAAAAACTGCACTCATCTTTGTTCGCCTTCTAGTTCATCACTGCTCTCAACTGTGGGTCTATTCTTTGGATCAATGGTGTAGAGAAAATGTCGAATTGAGGTCATGAAAAAGGCTAAAGGTATCACTGCCTGAAATGGCCAAATGACTATTCTTAATACCACCGATTGAACATCATCATGAAAGGTTTCTATGACCACTTGGGAAGCAATTATGGCAAAGCATAAGCAAAACAATGACATGATGCCTTCTTGCACTCTGATCAGAACCGGATCCCAATTTTTTGGTAACCATGCGTCAGCAAATTTGGGCCTCAAGTGGGCACCTTCAGATGAAGCAACCCCTAAGCCAAACATCACCACAAATAAATTGGCATAAACCCCAAGTTGCCTTGACCAATGCAAACCAGCTCCTGTGAGCTCTCTGATAGCAACATCGGTGAACATAACAACCACCAGTACTGCAAATGCAATGAAAGTAATGCCTTTTTCGAATCGAGTCATTACAGTTAGAGCTTTTTTAATCATGTGGTTTTTATTTTTTATTAATATGGGGATAAATCTTATTTCATTGTAAACTATGATTTAACAGAAATTTAAAATGGATTAAAAAAAGGTTTTTATGGCAAACAATGAACAGATTTCTATTTCTGAGGAAGTAAAAAGATTTCTTAACTCAGATCACCAACTTCTCATTGATGGAGAGTGGGTTTCTTCATCTTCTGGGGAAAAAATCCCGGTTTTTGATCCAGCTACTGAAGAACAACTAACTGAAGTAGACTCTGGGAACCAAACTGATATTGATGCCGCAGTTACTGCTGCTCGTAAAGCACTTACTGGTGAGTGGTCTAGAATCAACTCTCATGATCGTGCACAGTTGCTGAATAAATTGGCTGATGATATAGAGGCAAATTTTTCAGTTTTGTCAGAAATGGAGGTTTTGGACAATGGCATGCCCCTGGCTTTGGCACAATATTCCATTGCTGGCCATGGGGTGACTTTATTACGTTATTATGCCAGCTGGGCGACCAAGATCCATGGGGATACTATTCCCGTTTCTCCAGGCGGAGCCGCTAACGGAGAATCAATTACTTATACAAGAAAGGAGCCGATTGGAGTGGTTGGTGCCATCATTCCATGGAACTCTCCCTTAATTTTCGCTATTTTAAAAATAGCTCCCGCATTAGCAACAGGTTGTACAGTGGTTCTCAAGCCAGCTGAATTAACTCCTATAACTGCATTATTTTTAGGTAGTTTGATTCAAAACTCTGGAATTCCAAAAGGAGTTGTGAATATCGTGACAGGATATGGAGAAACAGCAGGAACTGCCCTAACCCACCATGATGATGTTGATAAGATTGCGTTCACAGGTTCAACTGAGGTGGGTAAGAAAATTGTAAAAGCTTCTGTTGGAAATCTAAAAAAGGTCACGCTTGAATTAGGTGGCAAAAATCCTGTTGTTGTTTTTCCAGATGCTGATTTAGAAAAAGCGATTCCAGGGGCTGCAAGAGCTTGTTTTTTTCTTCAGGGACAAAATTGTATGGCTGGTACCCGACTATTTGTGCACAAAGATATTTATCAACCAGTCATTAATGGTGTAAAAGCAATGGCAGAAGCTTTCACCATTGGACATGGCTTGATTCCAACAAATGATTTTGGTCCTCTTATTTCTGAGATACAAAGAGAAAGAGTGATGTCTTATATACAACTAGGTCAGGACGAAGGAGCTGAGTTGTTAACGGGAGGTGAAAGCATTGGTGATAAGGGTTTTTTTGTTAAACCCACAATTTTCTCTAATGTTAGAGGAGATATGAGAATTGCAAAAGAGGAAATATTCGGTCCAGTTTTATGTGCTCAATCTTTCGAAAATGAGGATTTGGAAACTATAGCCCAACAAGCCAATGACACCTCCTATGGACTATCTGGGAGTGTTTGGACACAAGATATCTCAGTTGCTCATAAAATGGCCATGCTGATTGATGCAGGGCAAGTGAGTATTAATTGTCATGCAGCTGTGGATCCAGCTATCCCATTTGGTGGCAATAAACAATCAGGTTGGGGAAGAGAGTTTGGCAAAGAAGGCTTGGAGCCCTACCTTAAAACCAAAGCTACATCTGTTATTTTTTAGACTGGGTTTAACTACCAGGGTACGTCGTTTCCGAATCGGTCTAAGAATTTTCCATTGTCGGATGCAGTCAGAGATTCAAACATTTTTTGTTGTTGTTCAACGCTGTCTCCAGGGTCAATTTCTGCTTCTGCTCCGCCAAGATGTGTTCGACACCAGCCTGGTGCAAGTGAAACAACAATGATGTTTTTCCATTCATTAGACATCCCTTTGGCAATAACATTCAGTCCAGACTTACTAGTTCGGTAGGAGTATAAGCCGCCAAAATTATTTTGATATACAGAGCCTAAATCACTAGACATCATGATGAGGATTTTCTTATCGCTAATTGAAATTTGTTTGTAAAAGGATGTTGCCACTTTAAAAGGTGCAAGCAAGTTTACCTCCAAGATCTCTCTCCATATCTGATAATCCATATTATCGATTTTTTGGTAGTCCATTGCCGTAGGCATTCCTACAGGACCTCCTGTACCAGCGTTGTTGATTAAAATATCAATTGCAGTGTTTTTATACTTATTTGCAAGTTCATCGATTTGTTTGTGATTGGTGACCTCAAGTTCTTCAATGACGAAGTTTGTTCCATATTGATCTTGTAGTTGCAATAACTCTATTGCTTTTTCTGGTTGCCTTGTACAGGCGATGACTGTCCATTTCTTCTGAGCATATTGAGCAACATGTTCATAACCAATGCCCCGATTAGCGCCTGTTACCAAGACTGTTGGCATAATCTTTCCCTCGTATTGCTATTGACTTTAAATAGAACATAATATCAAAATAGTTTTTATCATTTTCAAAAAAAAGAGGTCTAATAATGTCTCAACCCAATTATATTTCTGCACTTGATCTTCATCAGAATCCTGAAATAAAAAATCTAAAAAAAGAAACACAAGACTACTTTGACGAATGTATTGAAAAATTAGGTTTTGTTCCTAATGTTCTTTTGGCTTATGCATTTGATGAAACTAAACTGGATCAGTTTATGGGTTTCTATAACAATCTTATGTTGGATGATTCTGGTTTGTCAAAATTAGAAAGAGAAATGATCGCGGTTGTAGTTTCTTCATACAACCGTTGTTATTACTGTATGGTTGCTCATGGAGCAGCAGTTAGACATATTTCAAAGGATCCAATGCTTGGTGAGGTTTTATGTATGAACTATAAAGTAGCCGAATTATCTTCAAGGCATCGAATTATGTTAGATTTTGCATGGAAAATGAGTGAATCTCCGATGTTAATTGAAGATGCAGATCGTCAGAATTTAAGAGATAATGGATTTGATGATAAGGATATTTGGGATATTAGTGCGGTTGCATCCTTTTACAATATGACTAATCGAATGGCTTCTGCAATTAATTTAATGCCAAATCCAGGTTATCACAAGAAGGCAAGAGGATAGATTGCTATTATAATTTGCTATAATTCTCAGATATAAAAAATAAACTCAAAATCATCAATAATTAATGGAAACAACTGAACTTACAAATTCTATAACTCAAATTTTTACTGATCTAGCAGGTCCTCTGGCAACTTTTGGTAAACGCATCCTTTTTGCAGTTTTAATCATTGTGGTAGGTCGATGGGTGGTTAAGCTACTTTTAAGAATCATCAATACTGCTCTTGAGAAGACAACCATTGAAGAAACTGTGAGGATTTTCGTAGGCAATCTTCTCAGAACCTTATTCATGATAGTTGTTTTTATTGCTGCAATTAATCAATTAGGCATAGAGACTACCTCAATAATTGCAATGTTAGGAGCAGCTGGTTTGGCTATTGGTTTGGCCCTACAAGGATCATTAGCAAACTTTGCTGCAGGAATTCTGATCGTAACTTTTCGACCCTACAAAGTGGGTGATTATATTCAAGCAGGTTCTGCATCTGGTACGGTTTTAGATATTCAAATTTTCTCAACCGTCCTAAAGACACCTGATAACAAGGTGATTGTCATACCCAACGGAACGATCATGGATGGCAGCATCACCAACTATTCTGAGCAACCTACACGCCGTGTGGATATAGTCGCTAGTTGCGGCTACGAAGATGACATTGATAAAGTTAAGCAATTATTGACTGATATTATCAATCAGGATGACAGGGTACTTGATGAGCCAGAACCACTTGTGGCTTTATCTGAGCTGGCTGATAACAGCATCAATTTTGTTGTCAGGCCTTGGGTTAATTCTTCTGATTATTTTCCTGTTTATTATTCTCTATTGGAGCAAATTAAGAAGAGATTCGACAAAGAGGGGATCTCAATTCCCTATCCTCAAAGGGATATCCATATCTACAATCACGAAAATAAAAACTAGCTTCCTGATTCCTTTTTTACAGTCGGTTTAAGCTTGCATCCATTTTTGGAACTTTGGAGTTGCTGGAGGCTCAAGTCCGGTTTCAGCTTTGCAACGCTTCTTGAGTTCACTAATACTTGAGAACCCTTTATCGAATAGTTTTGTTTTGCCTCTTGCTTTAGCCATCTCCTTTCTTAATTTAGTTGTAGCAGAATTGTTTATCTTCAATTCCTTACTGAGTACGACACCATAATTTTTCTTAGCACCTTTTCTAGTTACTAAGCCGGCATCAACATCGAAGGCAACTCTTTCAGCAGGTCTTGTTAATGGGTCACCCCATCCTCCTCCACCCCAAGTTACGTGGTAGAGTACATCGTCCTCTTCAACTTTAATTCGATCACATTTTGATTGGAGTAATTCAGTATCTCCATTGCTTCTTACCAATGTTTTTGTACTGCGTGCACCTGGATGACCTCCATTGACACCCCAAGGATAAGTAAGCCATCGGTCATCATGTATAGAGACCTCTCCGGGCTCTAAGAATCGATAAGTAGTGCAAAGAGCATTACCACCTCGATGATGTCCTGCTCCACCGCTATCAGGTACCGTGTAGTATTCTTCAATAATAAGTGGGAAGTAACTTTCTAAAAACTCATTTGGGACATTGGTGAAGCTAGGCCAAAGTGAATGACCATCTGGACCATCACCCATTGGTTTTCCTGGCACTCCTCCAAATCCAATCATATAGAGCTGATACCATTCACCTTTTTTGTCATATCCTGAATACATTAGATGGGGACTATCAGAAAATCCAGCAGCACAGAGAAAGTCAGGAGATCCTTGACCTAGGAGACCACCTAGTATGTCAAAAATTCTACCTAAAGCGTGTGTTCTGCATGATAAGGCAGCTGGATGTAGGGGTTTCAAAAGGGTGCCTTCTGGAATTCGAACGTCCATCAAATCGTAAAATCCGTCGTTGAACATAATTGCTGGATCAAAAACCATAATCATGTAAACGCCACAGAACATTTTGAACATTTCCTCATTGAGATAAAAATTGACTGAGCTGATTGATTGTGGATCAGTGCCCTCAAAGTCAAAAATTACTTTTTTACCCTGCCTCCACATGGCGCATTTAATTTTATAAGGACCCATCCCAAGACCATCGTCACAGATATAATCTTCGAAATACTGTTTTTCAGTCGGTACCGTATTTGTGATGAGTTTACCCATGGCAGTTTTATTTCTATCCAAAAGTTCTTCAAGAGCAGAATAATAGATATCGTCACCAAATCGTTCAGCCATTTCCAAGACTCGTTTCTCTGCCATTCTTATCGCAGCAACGATGGCATTAAAATCACTTCTATTCCAATGGGGTAGACGGCAGTTGTTTAAGATTAACTCCAAAATTTCTTCCTGGAGTTCATCATTTTTATAAATTTTTATTGGTGGGACTCTGATTCCTTCTTCAAATATTTGACTTGCATCTGTTGGAAGGCTACCTGGGACTTTACCACCTACGTCGGTCATATGACCAAACATGGCTGCATAACTGATGAGTCTGCCGTCCTTATATATGGGTCTGAGCAACAACCAATCATTGACATGACTAATGGCACCATTGCATGAGTACGGATCAGTAGTAAGGAACATGTCACCCTCTTCCATAGTTCCATCGTAGGCTTCCATAAAACCATAAATAAAACTTCCAAATTGTCCTACAACCATTTTTCCGTCTAAGTTTGCAATCATTGGAAATTCGTCACCTTGTTCCCGAATACCTGGAGACATTGCCGTTCTAAATAGAACTGCATCCATTTCCCAGCGAGCTGAGAACATTGAATTTTCTATAACATCCAAGGTAATGGGGTCAAGCTTGACCCGTTTAAAGGGTTTATTATTGGTCTGAATTATCTTTGTTGACATGAGGTACTCCTTTTAAGCATCTGGGGTAATCAGAATATTACCAAATTTATCAATCCGGCCTGAGTGATCAGGCAAGATTACAGTGGTTGAATCCATTTCTAGCACAATGGCTGGTCCTTTGATTATATTCCCTTGTTTTAATTTTGATCGTTCATAGAGAGAAGCAAACCTGTTTTTGCCCTCCATAAAAACTTTAGTTTTAGAGATGAATGCTCCAGAGGGATTGTAATTTCCTCTGGGGACAGATGGTGCTTTAACGTTTAGAGCTTTGTCTCTGACAACTGCTCTTAAATTCACTAACTCTTTTTCTGCTGGCAGAGCGAACGTGAATAGTTGTTCATGCATTTCATCAAATGTGTTGCCAATAGCATTGAGTCCTTTTCTTCTGAGTTCACTCAAGTCAAAATCAACTGTTAGCAATAAACCTTGTCCGTGGTATCGAATGTCCACTTGATAAGTAGTAGTTCGATTCTTCTTTGCTACACCCTCTGCATCAAGTGTCTTTGAAGCTTTTTTTGAGAGATCGGTAAATATTTGGACTACCTCTTTCTTGTTGGTGTCGCTAAATCTTCTAATAAAGGACATTGAAGCTTCATCTTGAATCGTTGTCGTTACATCTCCATAAGCACACAATACCCCAGGTCCAGGTGGAATGATGACCGGCCATGAATTGGTAAGTTTTCCAAGTGCGTTTGCATGCAGTGGTCCTGCGCCTCCGAAACCAATTAAGGCAAAATCTCTAGGGTCAAATCCTTTCTCAACAGAAACCAATCTTAGGGCTCCGTACATATTTTCATTGACAATATCATAAATTCCAGCGGCTGCTGCCTGAACAGAAAGACCCAAAGGATCTGCAACTGTTTTAACTGCATCCACTGCAAGATCTTTTCTAATTTTCATATCTCCACCCAAGCGAACATTGGGTGGCATATATCCAAGAGCTACGTTTGCATCAGTTACGGTTGGCTCGACTCCGCCTTTATCATATGCTGCTGGTCCAGGTTCTGCTCCCGCACTTTGAGGACCAACTCTTAATGCTCCTGTGAGTTCAGGGACATGAGCAATTGATCCACCTCCAGCCCCTACTGTTCTGACATCCACTGATGAGGCTCGAACTGTTACATCTCCAACAGTGGTTTCACGACTCTGTGCTGCCCTGCCATTCAAGACTAGTGAAACATCAGTAGATGTTCCTCCCATGTCAAACGTCAACAGATTGTTATAGCCTGCTTGTTGAGCAATCCAGATTGCACCCGATACTCCTCCTGCAGGTCCACTCATTAATACATTTATAGGCGAGTTTTCTGAGGCCTTTGCAGAAGCTAGTCCTCCGTCCGATCTAAGGATATGCAGTTTGACATCATTCATACGCCTCTTAAGTCCTTTTTGTAGGTTCTTAATATATTCAGAGACTTTAGGACGAACGTAAGAATTTGCAACCGTGGTAATCGTCCTTTCATATTCTTGCATTTCTGGAACGATCTCTGATGAAAGAGAGACTGGAACTCCAGGTAAGAGTTTTTTCTTATTGATAATTTTTTTTATTTCTTTTTCATTAGCATCATTGGCAAATGAATTGATTAATGAAACCGTTAGAGCCTCAATGCCTCTTTTAGAGAGAGCTTTGAGGTCTTTTTCAAGTTTACCTTTTTTGACTGTTCTTAAAATTTCCCCAGATGCTGAGGTTCTCTCATCTGCTTCGATAGTCAATGCCAGTGGTGCCAATGGGTCGCTTTTATTATAGATAACCCAGCCACCTAAACCACCAGGGACAAAGGATCGTGCAATTTGTAGTATCTGGCGATAGCCTTTTGTAGTAACCAATCCTACTTTAGCACCGGTTCCCGTTAAAACGGTGTTAGTTGCAACTGTTGTGCCATGCATGACAGAGGCAATTTCAGCAGGGTCAATGCCTGCATTATCACAGACTCTTTTAATTCCATTAAAAACACCTTCTGAAGAATCATCCGGTGTGCTGGGGACTTTTGCTGTGTATAATTTTCCTGATTTTTCATCTACAAGAAGAAGGTCTGTGAAGGTTCCTCCTACATCTACGCCTAGTCGATAACTCATGTTCTCTCCTAATTTTTATCTTTTATCAAAATGAATTTTCATCTTCATTGAGTGAAACATTGTATAACGAAGAGTAAATTCTGTGAATAGTTGAATTGGTTTTATAGAATAATAATTTATCAAAGATTGATATTGGCATTTTCTGGAAAAATTCCAGCTTTGGGAACCATTGCTGGAACATTCCTGTCTAATATTTCCTCTAACCACTGTGTGGTTTGAACAACATCATTGAGATTTACACCTGTTTCAATATTAGAGCGATCAAGCATATACAACAAATCATCTGTCGGAATATTACCTGTTGCTTTAGGTGCAAAAGGGCATCCACCAATCCCACCAGTGGAAGCATCAATAATTGAGACTCCTGAATCAATCGCAGCTGCAGCATTAGCTAAACCGGTATTTCTTGTATTGTGAAGATGAGTTCTCAAAGGAATGTCTGGATTAAGTTCTTTAATTAGAGAAAAAACATTTTTAACTTGATTTGGAACAGCGACCCCTACACTATCAGCTAAGCCTAAAATATCAGGACTCCCTTGCAAGGCTTTTTCAGCAATTTCTACAATCTTTTCAGGATCCACCTCCCCTTCATATGGACAACCAAAAGCACAAGCAATCACAACATTGGTTTTAATTCCTGCTGATTGGGCTTCAGATGCAATTTCCAACCAATTGTCAATCGATTGTTGAGTGGTAACACCTTGATTCCTCATGTTATAGGTATCGGTACTGACAATCACCATACCTACTTCTTGAATACCACAGTTTTTTGCACGTTCAAAACCCTTTTGGTTCATGATGAGTCCTATGTAGCTGACATCATCATAATCAGGAAGACTTTCAACGAGTTTTTCGGCATCAGCCATTTGAGGCACTTTTTTTGGATGAACAAAGCTGGTGACCTCTATTTTTTTTATCCCAGCATCTACTGTTCTCACGATAAATTCTTTCTTTATTTCAGTAGGCATAATTTCAGGCTCACTTTGGAGCCCGTCTCTTGGACCTACTTCAAGTATTGAAACTTTGTTCATAATTCAATTCCATCCTTCTTTTGAGATTTAAATATTTGTGACTCAGTGTATACAAATATTGTGATATTCTCTATCTTTTACAAAACAAGGTTTGTCATGAATTTAGGAAGAATCTCAACCGTTACAATTGGTTCGCATGATCTAGATTCAATGGTTGAAGCCTATAGAGATTATTTAGGCTACCGTCTTACCAAGACTGGAAAAATTACAAAACTGGAAGCCACCCATTGGCAAGCTAAAAACATAACTAATTCAGAGTACGTTATTTTGCAGCCAGAAAAATCAGATGATTTTTCATTTAGGTTTATCCAGCAACCCAATCAACCTGACTATATTCCTTTTAAAAGTGAAGGATGGAATGCAGCTGAGCTAATTGTCCAGAACGTAGATAAACTTTCAGAAGAATTAATAGATTCTCCATTTGAAATAATTGGGCCTCCAGCAGACCTATCTTTTAATAAGAACATAAGAGCAATGCAAGTAATCGGCCCGGCAAAAGAAATACTTTATTTGACCGAGTTTAAAAAGAAAATTCCCGAATTCGATAGCCCTGTTCCTAGGTGTTTTGTTGATAAGACCTTTATCGTGATTCTGGCAGGAAAATCTCTAGAATCCATGCAGATTTATTTTCATGATGATTTTATGATAGCTAAAGCCCCAATAATAGAATCAAGGATTCGTTCCATTTCAAGAGTATTTGACCTTCCAGAAGAAACTCAATATCCAGCAGCTGCTTTAACTTTGAAAGACCAATGCTTCATTGAACTTGACGAATTACCTAAAGAGGGTATCAGCAGAGTTTGTATTGATGGTTACCTTCCTTCGGGTATTGCAATGGTGAGTTTCCTTTGCTACAAGGAGTCAAAGTACATCAATAATTTGTATCCATCATCTTTACCTGGTTATAAATCTAATTTTTGTTCAATGGAGCAAGGCAGCGTCGAAGAATTGATTGAACTTATTTATTGTTGAGACAATATCTACTTTATTCAATGAATTACTATGAAAATTTTATTGTTTAGAAATATCTTTTTTAATGTAGAATCTTTTAGGTCAATTTAATATTTTATTTCTTAATATTAGTTGTGGAAACAATAATAAATAACAGTCTTATAGGTTTGGTTTTATTAACCTTAGTTGCTGGCGGTATTGCAGGTATATTGGCTGGATTATTGGGAGTCGGTGGCGGGATCGTTATTGTCCCCCTGCTCTATTATATTCTTACATTCCTAAACTATGATCAATCCATCATAATGCATGTTGCTGTAGGTACTTCTCTGTTTGTTATTGTTCCCACGAGTATCCGTTCTGCCATGCAACATAAGAAACACGATGCATTTGATGCACGTATTTTTAAGAAATGGTTTGTTCCAATGGTTGCCGGTACTATCATTGGATCAATTATTGCTAACTATGCTTCTTTCAAAGCTCTAACGGGTTTGTTTGCATGTATTGCACTTATCGTTTCTCTGCAAATGTTTTTAAACAGACAAAAAATTAATAGAAATATTAAGATACCTAAATTTTTGTATCTTATTTTTCCGTGTTTCATTGGCTTAATATCGGTCATGATGGGCATCGGCGGAGGCACTATGAGTGTTCCTGTGATGAATCATTTGGGTGTTGAAATGCGAAAAGCTGTTGGAACCTCAGCTTCTTTTGGAACTGTAATTGCAATACCAGGAACGGTAGGATTTATAGTTGGTGGGATGGGAAATCCATTATTGCCTCCCCTTTCATTTGGCTATATAAATATCATGGCATTCTCTCTTATTGTTCCTGCGACATTATTGACAGTTCCAATTGGTGTTAACTATGCTCACCAAATCTCACAGTTAAAATTAAGAAAGTTATTTGCTTCGTTTTTAGGTATAACCGCTATAAAAATGTTGAGCGATCTATTTTAGAAAGTAATAGTTGAAGATTCTTTGCTTTT
>CAXGBD010000004.1:0-37060 GCA_964008355.1 uncultured Gammaproteobacteria bacterium
ATCATTCATTTGGGCTTACTTTTAATTGGTACAATGATTGATGCTATTATATTTGTGAATGTATAGAAGATAATGCCCTTGCAGATTTATGAAAAAAACAATTATTTTTTTAGTGATCGTATCTTTTTTTTCAATCGCACATGGATCTAGAAATGTTATTCAATTTGTCGATAAAAGCCTACAAAGTGGAGTTGCTGATCCAGCCATTAATAGCTCAGGCCCAACCTTTGTAGATTACGATAATGATGGCGACATCGATATCTATGTTGCCACTGAATATCATGGGATCAATCACGGAAATCGATTGTTTGAGAATCAGGGATCAGGGACGTATGTTGATGTAGCTCAATTGAGAGGAGTTCACAATGAAACCGGGCTAGGACGAGGCGCTGCTTGGGCTGATTATGATAATGATGGCGATATAGATATGGTGATCTCCAATATGCCTCCTTCCGGTAGATCAAAGCACACCCCCACCACCTTGTATAAAAATATGTTAATCGAGACCCATCAACCCAATTTTAAGGATGTGACTCGAGAAGCGAATTTAATGCGACAAGGTAATGTCGATGATCAAAAAATTGGAGGTATAGGCAATACAGGGGCAGGCGTTGCCTGGGGTGATTATGATAATGATGGCGATCTTGATTTGTTCTGGAAATGTGCCGAATATGATGTTGACAATGCATTGTTCAGAAATAATGGAGATGGAAGTTTCACAGATGTTAGCTCAGAGATGGGTATCGGCATTTTAGATCTAGTAGTAGAGGCAAATTCACAAGGATCACCCAATTGGACGGATGTCGACCAAGATGGCTGGCTGGATCTCCTAATCACAAATGAGGGCGATAAAAAAATTCTTTTCTTGAATCAGGGAGGGTCTGGTTTCAGAAACATTACAGACACATTGAAGCCGCCCAGTGGCGCAGTTTTTTTAAATCCAGGAAACGCCAATGGAGCTTGTATTGGGGATATCGATAACGATGGTGATATGGATATTTTTTTACCCACTGCAGATCAGGCCAATCGACTCTTTGTGAGTCAATTGAACGAGACTGGAGAATTATCTTATAAAGACATCACAGCAACTTCAGGCATAGATCACAAGTCAGGAGCTAGGGGTTGTGCAATGGGAGATTTTGATAATGATGGATTGATAGATATTTATGTCAACAATGGAGGTCTCCAAGACACGCTGATTAACGATGTCATCAATATGCCTATTTTTGTTCAATTCTACATTGCTATGGAACCAGCATTCAATAAACTCTTCAGGAATAATGGGGATCTTACTTTTTCAGATATTACAAAAGATTCAGGAGCAGAAGGCTATGGTGTTGGCAGTGGTGTCGGAGCAGCTGATCTTAATGAAGATGGATTTTTGGATCTTTTTTTTACCAATCGTACTTTTTATTCGGGTGAAGAACAGATCACTCAATCAAATCGAAATTATCTATTGGAAAATAAAGGTAATTCAAACAACTGGATAAAGATTGATCTTCACGGAACCAACAGTAATGCAGATGGTTATGGCGCACTGGTTAAGGTAGCGGCAGGTGATTTGATTCAATACCGTGAACACACCAATGCTCATGGTTATAATTCAGGGAATGATCCACGATTACATTTTGGTTTATCAGATAAAGAAAGCATAGACACCATTGAGGTTAAATGGCCTAGTGGAGCCACCCAACAATTGAATGACATTCAAATAAATCAAACGTTGGTGATCATAGAATAGAACATAAGGACTATGACTCATTTTATTCCATTATCGATTACTAGAAGAAACATACTAAAATCATTGGCAGTCGGATCTGCTTCTTCTTTAATCCCAGGATGTGGAGTGCTCAATAAATCAGAGGTGATCGTTGTGGGAGCAGGTCTATCCGGTTTATACGCGGCTACCCTACTGGAGGATGAAGGCTATAAAGTGACTGTTTTGGAAGCGGATACTAGAGTGGGTGGCAGGGTTTTATCAGAGCGATCTGTCCCAGGGAATCCCGAATCAGGAGGCACAAGTTTTGGTCCAGGGTATGCAAGACTCATTGATATCGCTAAACGATTCCATGTTGATTTAATTGATGTTACACCAATCGTTCCTTACTTTATGCAACAGGAACTAGCTCTCGATCAAAGCATTATCCCACTAAAGAACTGGCCTGATCATCCAAGAAATGTTCTACCCGATGATGCGAAAGAAATGGTTCCAAGTAGATTTTTCCAGCAATTACTGAGCAAGCACAACCCATTGAGAGCAACCGATGCTTGGATGAATCCAGAGAATTTTCATTTGGATCAATCAGTCCATGATTGGATGCATCAACAAGGGTTTTCAGATCAATTAATTGATTTGGTATACAACATCAATATCACTCATGGAGATACCGCAGAAAATGTTTCTATATTGATGTTGATGTTCGTCAATGCATTTATGAGTTCACAAAGAAATTTAGGTTTCAAAACTTTTGGATACACAGCCAAAGGAGGGAACATGGCTATCCCGGAAGCAATGGCTGACAATTTAGCCCAGGAAGTTCAGTTTAATAAAAAAGTCGTGGCCATGACCACAACACAAACTAATGGTGAGATCTACTGTGAGGATGGTTCTGTGTACAGAGCAGAACACATCATTTCTTCCCTACCGTTTTCAGTACTCAAAAATGTAACAATCACTCCATCGATAGAAGGCTCCCAAGCCGAAGCCATCACAACACTGAGATCACAGAAATTGAATCTACTGCATTTGGTTCCAACAACTCCTTTTTGGGAGCAGGATGGTCTTAGTCCAAATATGTTTACCGACGGCAAAGCTGGAATGGTTGTTGCGGAGAGAAAAGGATCGTCTCCCAAAGAAGTGACCAGTTTGACAGCTTGGTTAAGAGGATCACTGGCTGATGAGCTGGATTTGATGAATGAAGGTGATGCCATTCGTACCGTCATAGATGCCATTGAAACTCTGAGACCGACGGCTAAGAATCAACTCGAACCGGTTGCTTACCATTCATGGTTTCAGAATCCTTATTCTGAGGGTGATTGGGCATTTTGGGGACCGGGCCAGATCAGTAAATTTGGCAGCAATGTCTCAACCCAACACGGCCAAATTCATTTTTGTGGAGAACATACTGCGGTGTCCAATCGTGGTATGGAAGGTGCTATGGAGTCTGGAGAAAGAGTGGCACTTGAAATAATGGGTCTCGTCTAGATTTGCTACCAGGAAAGTTTATTGCCATTTTCGTAATCTATAAAATGGCCATTGTCATCCATTGTTAAATTATCTATAACTGCCATCATTTTTGTGACACTCTCCTTGGTTTCTATTGCACCGGGTAATTTTATACCAGGGGTTGTATTGACCATGCCAGGAGATAGGGCAACCACCAAAATATTTTTTTTCTGAGTTTCAAACGACAAGGTATACAAAAGACTATTGAGTGCAGCTTTACTCATCGCATAGCTATACATCATGGGTATTTCCAATCGCTCACCAAAAGAGCCTACTTTACTGGATAGTGCAATGATTTTTTTCTGTTTAGATTTTTTTACATTGGGCATAAATGCTTGGATGAGGACCAATGGACCTAGGACATTGATTTCAAAACTGTCTCTAGTGATATCAACTTCAACTCCTGAAATTCTTTTGAATGCAGATTTATATCTGGGTGTTAATGCAGCGTTACTCAGAAGTATATCAATGGGTTGATCTTTGTATTTTTGGGCTAACTGAAAAATTTCCGTGTGATTGGTGACATCCAGTTGTTCAATCATAATATTGTTGTTCTGAGTTGCCATTGCCTGCAATGCATTGGCCTCATCTGGTTTTCTAGCCGTTGCGATCACATTCCAATTGTTATCTGAGAACTGTTGAACAAATTCCAATCCAATATTTCTATTAGACCCTGTAATGAGTACCGTGGGCTGCTCGTTATCAAACGCTTGAATACCAAGGCTACTCAAGCAGATGATTGAGATAAATATCGCAGAAATAAAATTAAAAGTTTTGTTATGTTGGTTTTTCATGGTGTCGAATGGGAGGAAAACTTTCTGGGTCATATTCTTCAAGAGCTGCGAGCCTTACATTCTGGAATAACCTGTCTTCATTGTAGATGCTATCTTCGGTAACACCAGCAAGTTTCTCCCAGTCTGCTGGTGTAAAAACTTTTTCTTCAAGATCAATGGTTGAGTGACGGTTAGATGCCAACATATTTAAGAATACATCCAAGAAAGCATTGGCTTCTTTTTTAAAGTCATTGACTTCATAAAGACCGGATTTGATCAGTTTTTCTTTTGCAGTATTTAGTTTTTTGATGGCTTCTTCCATGGCATTCAAACCGATGGTCAATTTTTCTAACTTGGCAATATATTCCTGGTTGTCTTTTTCTACATGAGGAACTAGAAGATCGTGCAAGATATGATCTTGGGTAATTAACCTGTTGAGGGCACAATCTAGATAGTCACAGCAGGCAACATAAAAATTGATCAAGCCCGGATCAACATCCTCTTCTTCAAGGCCTTTAGTGAAGGCTCTCCTTACTTGCGATAGGTGGATCCTCTCTTTTTGCACGTGGACCTGAAAATCTTTTTTTCCCTGCTCCATTTTTTCCTTCCTACTTCACTAAAATTATAAGTCACACACCAGCATTTTATTGTCATCCATGGATCCCATAAATAAGCGGTCATTCCAAATTGCTCCTACACTGGCGGTTGAAAAATCATCACCTTCACTCATGAATAATTCATCAATGTTACTATCACCAAGACCCTGATAATTGATTCTAACCACCTGTGAAGGGGAGGGCTTAATCTCTCCTTTTTGCAAAGCCACAAAATGTTGTATCAGGGCTAGAATTTTTGGAATATTGGCGACAACCAATGAGCCATCTTCGGAAACATTAATATTATCAGGAGAGCCGTTTAATTTGATTCTTTCAACAAATTTGAGTTCCCCATTTTCTGGGTTCCTCTTAAAGACGGCAATCCTTTTTGCACCTGTCTCGGATGCAAAAACCAGGCGCTCATCTCTGGAGATGTTGATTCCTGAGACTTGCGATAAGTTTTGAGCTGCAACCGTTGTTGAATTTCCATCGAAGTAGGCAATATTCGCCATCGGCCGACCCAGGTTCTCCTGCACCGAATCCCATCCAGTTTCACCTCCTTTGTCGTTGCCAACATAGAATTTTTTTGGTGCCACCAATAGAACATCGTTGGGGCTTTTAAACAATGGATCAGAGACGGTTGCAGTGTATTTAAATAACCCCAATCTTGTTTCTGAAAAAAGATCTATATTCTCAGGTTCTTCCCCTCTAGTTTGTGGATGATTGATGACAGCGAGATGCCTCTTGCCTTTAGCATCAATATGAAGACTGATCCCATGCGGTCTTAAGTGATCAGGTTGTTGGGTCAGAGCAGGGGTGATTTTAAAAGGTGTTTTTTTCAAATCAATTTTTACTATACTGCCTTGAACCTTTCCCCCCCTAATCAGTGACGATCTGTCTTGCAGCGAGAGATAAGCCAGTCCTCTTTGATAGTCAATTTCTATATCCTCGGCACTGCCACTCATCGGAAAGCTTTCACAGGTTTCGGGAGTATTAACAACGATTGTCTTAAATGCACCCATTCTGGATAGAATCATTAGTAGAAATAAAGCAATGATGGCAAAAATAATTAAGATAATTTTCAATATTTTTTTAAGCATTTACTGTAAGACTCAGTTCTTTTTTTACAAATGTTTTCTACCTTTCCTGTTATTCTAATATCTATTTTGTAAACGTCTATGATTATGAATGATTCGACAGAAACCTCAAAGACCAATATTGATGCCATGGGCTTAAAATTTGGTCCCATACTTTTGATGCCAGATATTGAGAGGCGGCATTTATTTACATTATTTTTTGGTGCTTTTTTTGGCATAGCTAGCATGTCTTTTGTCAACGTGATCGGCCCTCTTATGTTTAGTATTTTAGATGTTCCTCAGGATGAAACGGGTGGGCTTGCAGGAACACTTACTGCTGTTCAAGAAATAGTTGTTATTTTAGTAATAGGCGCTTTTGGTGCTTTGTCTGACAAAACTGGAAGACGATTGGTTTATTCTATGGGTTTCTTTTTATTGGGTGTGGGTTATTTTCTCTACCCATTGGCTAGCAATACCACTGAGTTGATTATTTTTAGGGTCTTTGTTGCTCTTGGTTGCGCTGCTAATACAGTGATGTTACCTACGGTGGCTAACGATTATGTACATGAAAGCACCAGAGGTAAATTGATTGCCACCACATCCATACTCAATGGTTTGGGCTTAGTGTTGATTATTGGCACTTTTAGGAAATTGCCTGGTAATTTTGGTGACATGGGGTTTGACAATATTTTGTCTGGTCAATATACAGCTTGGGTTGCCACAGTGATGTGTTTAATTGTCTCGTGCGTTTTGTTTTTTAATCTGAAGAAAGGGTCTCCGGCTCAAGTGTCAAAAAAAGAACCTTATTTGGCTACCCTAAAAGTAGCTTTCCAAGCAGCCAGAAACCCGAGAGTTGCTCTGGCCTATGCTGCTGGCGTTGTTTCTAGAGGTGATCTATCCGTAGTCAGTACCTTCTTTTCATTATGGTTATTTAATGAGGCGACTACCCAAGGATTGAGTCAAGGTGATGCCTTCAAGATGGCAACAGGCTTCTACGTGACAGTCCAAGCCTTTGCTATTCCAGGAGCTGTATTAATTAATTTCTTTATAGATAAAGTTGACAGGGTTGCGGCTTTAGCAATAGCTATGTTTATAGCTGCTGTTGGTTATTTATATTTAGGCTTTATTGAAAACCCTTTGACCAGCCAAATGTATTTTGGTGCCGCTTTACTTGGATTAGGAGAAATCTTTGCCAACATATCAGCTATCTCTCTTATTGGCAGTGTCGCACCAGTCAAGGGAAGGGGTGCGGTGATTGGCGGATTTAGTTTTTTTGGAGCCGTAGGCATCCTCACGGTTGCCATTGTTGGAGGTTACTTGTTTGACAATGTCAGTCCAACCGCACCATTTACCATGGTAGGGTTTGCAAATATTTGTCTTTTGACTATTGCTTTATTATTGTTATTCTTTGAGCGTAAGAAGCAACAGTTATGAATGAGGTATTAGAATGAAACGTAGAGATTTTTTCAAAAACTTTGGAACATTGGGAGCTTTGGGTGCCGGCTCAGCTGCACTGGGTCTGTTTGGACAACAAGCAAAAGCTGACCTACCATCTGCCTATGGAAAAGCTGCAGGATCGGCATTAAAAGGACCCTATTTGGATCTAAGTACCGGAGTGGGGAATAAATATGCTTATTCCAGACTCAATGGTGATTTGGATGAGAGTAAGCAGAAATATGGTTGGTTCAAAGGCTATATTATGGCAATAAGACCCCATCAACCCATACTGGATGTTCTTGGCATCGAAGGTTTTGGTGTTTCAAGATTAGAGCAACAAGAAGACGGCTCATTTGCCAAGATACTTAGAGAGGTAGGCTTGTATACAGACCTCAGATCTGGGGAAGTCCTTGAGGAGTGGCACAACCCTCTTACAAACGAGGATGTAAAGGTGGTTCATATTGCTAATGATCCTTTCAACTATGTCATCGAGGATTATTTTCCTGCCCCCCCTAAGTTTGGAGATCTAAACAAGGAGGAGCCACCAAAAATTCCATTTATTTTGCCTTGGCAACAGCGTGGAGATCGCTTGGACTTGGAAATTCATGTCAATATTTTTTATCCCAATGCCTTGAATCCCAAAAAATGGGTGAGAGAATCATCCGGTCCGATGGTTCAGGCTTCAGAAATTTTCTTATATCACGTTGATACGGATAAAATGCAAGATCCTAATCTGACAACGCTACCGTTTAACGGAAGTTGGAACAGAATTACACCTTGGCTTCCATGGATGCTCATGGGACAAACACCAGGCCATATGCTTTATGTTGCTTTTATGGGATCTGGTGAAGATCTTGAGGAAGTTCATAGCCGACAAGTCCTAGATTATGTTGAAAAACATTTTCCAAAGTATTTTACCGCACCGGAGACTTATGATCCTAAAACACCAAGCTTATCAAGTTTGGAGGTGTATTCTTTAGAACAAGAGCCCCACCCGTAAGATCTTTAAGAGAGTAGTTATCATTTTATTGATCAAGTGATCAGTTATATTGAAAATCAGCCTGATTTTTCATAGGATAGGACACTTACTTAATATTATGAGGCGCTTCACTTATAAAGGATTGAACCCAAATCCATGGTTGGTTCGCACGATAGTGAGCCAATTTGATAAGATGATTTTATGCACTACTTAAGAGGGGAATAACATGGCAACACTAAAAGTGGTTAAGGCAAAAGAAAAAAAACGTAGACTATCGCCTACCGTTCGAGAACAACAGATTGTGGATGAAGCTATCCAATTTTTTGCCGAAGTTGGATTTGCAGGTAGGACGAGGGAGTTAGCAAAGAGAATTGGCATTACTCAGCCTCTTCTTTACCGTTATTTCCCAACTAAAGAAGATCTGATTGATAGAGTTTTTGACGAAGTATTTGTTAGGCCTCTTGATCAAGATTGGGCGAAGAAAATCCTTGATCGATCCATTCCATTGGATGAAAGGTTGAGGGATTTTTACATCGATTACGCAGAAACCGTACATCGTTATGAATGGATCAGGATCTATATGTTTTCCGGACTAATGGGGAATCCATACAACAGACGCTACATCAGAATGATCGAAGATGTTTTTCTGAAACCAATATGTATTGAAATCAGAGATTACTGTAATTTAACCAGCGTTGAATCCATGCCTATTGGAGACATGGAACTTGAGCAAGCCTGGATACTTCATGGTGGCCTCTTTTATTATGCAGTACGAAAAAATATTTATCACAGTCGGGTAAGCAATGATTATGTCAAGATTGTTGTCACAGCAATTGAGGTTTTACTCAAAGGCATCAAGGCTACTTATAAAGAAGGAAATAACAATGATTGAGGATGTAAGCAAGATAGATGATGCAACTGAACACCCTAAGATTGGAATTTTTGGACTGGGCATTATGGGGGGAGCGATTGCAAAAAATTTAGTTGATGATGGTTATCAGGTATTTGGATACGACCCTGATGCAGTTCAGTGCCAAAATGCTCAGAATGCAGGCATTAAAATTATTGGTTCAGTCAAAGAAGTAGCTGAAAATTCACATATAATGTTCTCTAGCCTACCAAATGCCGATGCTCTGGATACAAATGTTTCAGAACTGATCACACTCTCTGAATCAGAGCGTTCAGCAGGCATCTTGATAGAGCTCAGTACTTTGGATCTTGCCACCAAACAAAAAAATCAAGCACGTCTTGTCGATGCAGGGTTTGATCTCTTAGATTGCCCCATCAGTGGAACAGGCCAACAGGCGAAGACTAGAGACATAGTGCTATTTGCGAGCGGTAATCAATCTGTTTTTAGCAATTGCAGCTCAATTTTTAAAAGTTTTGCAAAAAACAGTTACTACTTGGGTGATTTCGGCAATGGCACCAAAATGAAATTGATTGCCAATTTATTGGTAGCTATCCATAACGTGGCTACAGCTGAAGCCGTAACTCTGGCAAAAAGATCTGGTCTGAATATGGAACAATTCTATGAAGTTATCAGTTCGAGCCCATGCAGCTCTAAGATTTTCGAATTGCGGGCACCATTAATGATCGATAATAATTATGAACCTGCAACAATGAAGCTGGATGTTTGGCAAAAAGATATGCAATTGATCCGTGAATTTGCAAACAATGCGAAGTCTCCTATTCCTCTTTTCACAACCACTGAACCACTTTATCAAGCTGCTATTGATGCCGATTTGGGCCAACAGGATACTGCGGCAGTCTGTAATCTTCTTAACGCAAATTAATAGCAAAATGAATCAAAACCTGGAACCTGAGGCAATCTGGCCCGGCCTGGAGGAGGGTGTACCTAAGCCAATCATGCCATATAGCCCAGCAATCAAGGCAGGTGGTTGGGTCTTCGTTGCAGGTCAGCTTGCAAGTGACTTTAAAACTGGCCTGCCGCCTGAAGTTAAACCCAATAACCCAGATTCAGAAACTGGTCTTGCGTTGCAAACACGCTTCATTTTCAACAATCTTGCTAAGACCATTGAAGCTACAGGATGCAATATGCGAGCTGATACCGTCAAGATTTGGGAATGGTATGTTTCGAACCACCCAACAACTAGCGAATTTAGAGAAGGGAACAACTGGCATGGTATTGATATAGTTCCCTACATCAGGGCTAGAGAGAAATTCTTTAATAAACCATCGCCTCCCAGATCGGGATCGGGTATCAGTGAATTGATGTGGCAGGATACTAAATTGGAACTGGAAATCATTTGTTTTAATGATGACAACGAATCCGTGACTTTTGTTCCACCTGAAGATGATTTCTCTAATGGAGGACAAGCAACAGCTCTGCGGCGTGGTGATTGGGTATTTCTTGGTAATCAGAGCTCTGCTGACCGCAAAGGAGAAAGTCTCTCGCTCGAACAGCAAACAAACTATGTTTTAGAGAAACTCAGTAAAACCGCTGAAATAGCAGGGAGCTCATTGCAACAAGCAGTAAAAGCCGAAGTCTTTATCGGCAGTCCAGATGATTTTGAGAAAATGGACCAAGTTTGGAGCCAATGGTTTCCTAGCAATGCACCGGCACGAGTGGTTGTACCTCGTGTGGGCATGGAGGCAGAGGGGAGTAGAATCGAAGTTGCATTAACGTTGTTAGCCAATGATGCAGTGCTGACTAAAACTATAATTGAAACCTCTGAAGCACCTGTACCACTCGGACATGAGCCCCAAGCCGTCAAAGTAGGTAATTTTTTGTTTTTAAGTACTCAGATGGCACTCGACTCTCATGGAAAAATTGCCGACGGGTTAGTTAGGAATCCAGCTGCACCATGGTATGGTTCGCCAGGAAAAGCACAGATGCGTTACATGATGCATAACATCAATGCCATATGTGAAGCCGCAGGTACCTCGGTAGAGAACATTGTACGCAGAGCCTGTTTCCACAGTCATTTACAATGGTTTGCTGAATCGATTGAGGAATGGGCAAGCTATTTTCCCACCGATAAACCGGCATCAACAACGATCGGTTTAAATAATTCATTGGTCGTTGATGGAGCCAATACGTTGTTGGATTTAATTGCTTATGTGCCCAATTCAACATAAAAATACGTAACCATTAAATTGCAATACTTATATTAATGATTGCTACAAATTCAGAGATTCAAGATGGCATGCAAATTGATTGGAATGTTCCGATTGAAATGGACGATGGATTAATTTTACGTGCGGATGTTTTTCGACCCATTGATTCAGGTCGATACCCAGTTATCTTGACATATGGTCCATACGCAAAAGGTCTGTCTTTCCAGAAAGGTTACCCTAGTGCATGGGAACGAATGGTAGAAGAACACCCAGATGTCGCTGCTGGTTCTACCAATAAATATCAGAGTTGGGAAGTGGTTGACCCTGAAAAATGGGTACCTGATGATTATGTTTGTGTTCGGGTGGACTCACGTGGTTGTGGTTATTCACCTGGCTTTGTTGATCCTTTTTCTCCTCGTGAAACTCTTGATTTTGCAAATTGCATCGAATGGGTTGGCACCCAAGACTGGAGCAATGGCAAGGTTGGACTGAATGGAGTTTCTTATTATGGAATCAATCAATGGCAAGTGGCGTCTTTGCAACCTAAATATCTTTCAGCGATGTGTGTTTGGGAGGGAGCCAGTGATTGGTATCGTGATATGACTCACCATGGTGGGATTTTAAGCACTTTTTGGGCCAATTGGTACGACATGCAAGTTAAGACGGTACAATATGGACTTGGCACCAATGGACCAAAAAGCGATGTAACCGGTGAATGGGTCTGTGGTTCTGAAACACTTAAATCAGAGACCTTGCTTGAAAACCGCTGTCGATTTGGTAATGAAATTTATGCGCACCCGCTTGAGGATGACTATCACCGTATCCGTTCAGCAATTTGGAGCAAGATAAATATTCCATTGTTAACAGCTGCTAATTGGGGTGGACAAGGTTTGCATCTTCGTGGCAATTTTGAAGGATTCTCTAGAGCCGAATCGGAACAAAAATGGCTGGAAGTTCATGGTCTCGAGCATTGGACAGAATTTTATACCGATTATGGTGTAAAGTTGCAGAAACGATTTTTTAATCATTTTCTTAAAAATGAAAACAATGGCTGGGAAAAGCAACCTCGAGTCCAGTTACAGGTTAGAAGAATCAATGGTTTTGAAGAACGCCATCATAATTCTTGGCCAATAGAAGACACTGAATGGACTCGTTTTTATCTTAGTTCTGAAGATAGTAGTCTTTCATCAGCTCCACCTAAACATGACTCAAAAATTACATTCTCAGCAATGGAAGAGGGTGTTAATTTTCTATCCCCGCCCCTTGAATCTGAAACAGAAATTACTGGCCCTTCTGCGGTAAAATTATTTATATCCTCATCAACAGTTGATGCTGATTTTTTTGTGGTGCTCCGTATTTTTTCACCAGCAGATGAAGAGTTGGTATTTCAAGGTGCCATAGATCCCTACACTCCCATTGGCCAAGGTTGGTTGAGGGCATCCCATCGAAAACTGGATCCTATTTTGTCGGAGCCTTGGCGTCCGTATCATACCCATGATGAATTATGGCCACTCAACCCAGGAAAACCGGAGATGCTGGATATTGAAATTTGGCCCACATCCATCGTGGTTCCTGTTGGATATCGAATTGGTTTGAGTATTAGAGGTAAAGATTATGAGTATCCCGATGCAAAGCCAGCTACTTTATCGAATTTTAAAAATAAACTAAAAGGCTGTGGACCATTTTTACACAATGATCCCAGGGATCGCCCAGAGAAAATATTTTCAGGGGATACCACTCTCTATTTTGGACCTGATCAGTCTCCTTATCTTTTGCTGCCTTTAATCCCTAAGTCTAATCACTAGCTGACTGGTTTATATTTTTATTGACCTTCCCATTCTGTTCATGGTGATAACAGCTAGATTTTCATTTAGATGTTTTTCACTATCAATAAATTGATTCACTTTTAATTAATCCATTTGTATTTGCTTCTTTTATTGACGAACTTTCTGGCATCAACTTCATCTAATAAGGTTTGTTGGAGCTGATCTGAGTTTTGCACGACAGATTGATGGTCAATATTCACATGTTTGCCATTTTCTGCGATTGTTTTACCGCCCACCATAACTCGACGTATTGATTGGCGACTGGGACCATTGCCGTAAACCAAATTGGCTATCAAAGCACCTGCTGGTGATAAATGAGTTTCACTTCTTCTGTCTATCAATAAGACATCAGCAGATTTACCAATTTCAAGTGATCCAATTTGATCATCCATCATCAATGCCTTTGCTCCTCCAATGGTTGCTAATTCCAAGGCTTGCTCAGCACTTCCATAAAGAACTTCATCTCCAGTCCATTGTGTATTTGATTCCGATGTTCTGCGTCTGTATTCATCACCCATGCGTTGTGCTGTCAAAAATGCACGCATTGCAGCCCAGATATCATGACCATAGGCAACAACAGGCCCGTCTAGGCCCAGTCCGCAGTTAACATTTGATTCTAAAAATTGCTTTGCATTGAAACTCACTAATCCCAGAACCTGTTCCATATCAGGAACAAGAGCCACAGCTGCGCCACGGTCGTGAATTAATTTTTCTTCACCGGGTCTTAAATTTTGTGCATGTGCTGCAATGAGATTGGGGCCCAGGATCCCAACATGATCGAGCCATTCAAAAGAACCTCCTTCCCAGCCTCTTCGGGCTGCAAGGTATTTTTGATCAAAAACAGCAGGTGCATGGATATCAAATTGCCTATTATTCATATCTGTCCATCGCCAAAGCTCAATAAGTTGATCTGGTTCACAGTAAGTGATGCCAATGGTAGAGGCGGTTACAGAAATATTTTCATCTTCCCATTCAGACTTAACTCGTTCCGTTTCAGCCAATCCTGTATCCAGATCTTCTCTGAACCCATCTGGAACTGCATCTGGATCATTAATCGTGAGCCTCGCCATTCGGCAACGAATTCCACTGTCACGAGTTGCTGCCAAAACTCCATCGATTGATCTTTTATGTAAATGTGTGAAGTGATCGTCAGCTGTAGTAGTGACACCAGCTAGAACCAGATCCAAAATTGGTGGCATTGAGGCATGGTAAGATCTCTCCTCATCACAAGCCCCGGTCATGGGATAGTAAAAGCCAAACAGGCGTTCTTCATAAGTTGTACCATCAGCCATCCCTCTCATGCAACCTTGGACGAGGTGAGAGTGGACATTAATTAATCCAGGTAAAACGATGTGTCCGTCACCGCCCAAGTCTTCATCAGCTTTAAACTGGCAATCACCAGATGGACCCACTGAAACGATTGTGCCATTTTTAATCGCGACATAACCATCTAAATAAACATGGCGATTCTCATCCATAGAGATGACAGTTCCTCGGAGTATGGTGTCACATTCTTTCATTATCATTATTTAAATATATCGATACTTACAATTATAGACTTAACACTGAAGTAGTTATTCTTCTTTAAAGTTTTGTACATTCAGATTGTAAAGAATCATTAGCAAACAACTAATAATTAAACTTGCAACCGGTAACACACCTGCACACAAGTAAATCACCATGCGGACATTGTCAGAGAGAGTTTCTGCAGATGCATCATAACCGGCATAACCAATGATTAAGCCCAGGAGAGCAGGGCCAATTGCAAATGAGATTTTTTCAACGGTGGTATAGACACCCGCAAAAATGCCTTCACGTCGAATGCCTGTTTTTTGATAATCGTATTGCATCGTGTCAGGAAGCATGGATTGACCCACCAATAAAAGACCACCAGCACCTAAGCCTAGCAATACACCACGAATTATAATGCCAATAGTAGGCTCACCTTCAGCCACCATCATCCAGGATAAACCTCCCACTCCCCATAATAGAGAAGCTAAATAGTAACCATTTTTCTTCCCAATATTGCCAACCATATATACCCATAGTGGTTGGGAAGCAAACATTACCGTGCCTTGGACAAGAAAGTAAAATTTAAGATCATTGCTTGCAAGCATTATGCGAGAAAACAAATAAGGTAAAGATCCTAAAAATATTGCAAAACCAGTCAATTGGGTGATTTTTATACCTAATAAAATAGCAAATGGCCGAACACTAAATGCTGTTTTGAATTGTTCAAAAAATGATGACTGATTGCCTTGATGGGTAATAGATGATTCAACAAAGGATGCTTTTCTTGTCAGCCAAAAACAGGTTAAACCGGCGGCGACCATGAATAAAGCAAGAATATTGGCCATGCCCGTATATCCAAAAGAATTAGTCATGTTAATCCCATCGCCAAAGTAAAGTATGAGAGCGGGTCCGCCAGCTGAACCTCCTACCTGTCCAACTGCAACGGCCATGACTCTAAAGGACATCAAGTTAGTACGAACATGATAATCAGATGTCATTTCAGCTGGCATCGCAAGATACGGGACATTAAATATGGTGTAGCCAGTCGCATTTAGAAGCAAGGCAGCTAGAATAATAATAATGATATTGGGGGAGTCTGCAAAAGCAACTAGATTAAATAACAGTATGAATGATACTGCACAAAGAAGAGTTCCAAGCAAAATATAAGGTCTTCTCTTTCCCCACGGGGTTTTTGTACGGTCGCTGATCCTACCCATGATTGGGTCTGTAAATGCATCGTATATTTTTGCTAACCCAATCAATAATCCTGCTGTGGCTGCTGGAATTTTAACCACATCAGTTAGATAGAATAACAACAGTAATCCAGTAGCTTGAAACATCAGGGAAACTGTTAAAGTTCCAATGCCCCACCCAAATCGAGTTGACACTTTCAGGATTTCATTATTGACCATGATATTATTGTCGACTGAGATTCAGTTATTTTAGTAAATCTCTGGCAATGACGCTGCGCATTGCTTCCGAAGTGCCTTCATAAATTCGCATAGGGCGGACATCACGATAACAACGCTCCAAAATAGTGTCATCAGATACGCCGGCGGCCCCATGAATTTGAATTGCTCGATCCACTACTTTAGCTGCCATTTCAGTAGCCATGACTTTAGCTATGGCAGTTTGGGCGAAAACTTGTTCTCCATCTTGTGCCCTAGAGGCGGCATCATAAACAATTAATCTGGCGGCATGGAGTTCCATTGCAGAGTTGGCAATCATCCATTGGATGGCTTGACGGGAGGATAGAACTTTGCCAAATGTATGTCTGGTTTTAGCATATTCCGTTGCCATTTCTAAACAGCGATCTGCAATACCCAACGCTCGAGCAGCAATTTGGATTCGGCCAGCAAAGAGAAAATTTGTACCCGAAGCCCAAGCTTCACCCATTTTTCCAAGTAGTTGTTCCTCACTAACCACACAATTATCGAAGAATAGCTCATAAGTATTCTGTCCATGGATCATTTTTTGTTCTCTTCCTACTTGAAATCCTGGCATACCAGCATCAACAATGACCCATTGGAGACCTTCATGTCTTTCAGTTCCTTTGATTCTGGTAAGTACAAGGATAAAACGAGCTGTATTGGCTCTGAATATCCAGCACTTATTCCCATTGATAGCCCAACCACCATCAGTTTTTTCGATGGTGGTTTTGATGCCTGCCATATCGCTTCCTGATTGAGGTTCGGAGAATGCACTGGCACCATGAAACTTTCCTCGGATTGCTGGTAGCATATATTTTTCTTTCTGTTCTTCGCTGCCAAGCTCATAGAGCATGGATGCAAAATTGGAGCCAAACACACCACAACCTGCGGTAGATCTGTGAACTTGTTCGGTAATGACACAATTATCTAGTGCACCGAGTCCTGCTCCACCAGCATCTTCTGGGACATCCCTTGCTCCAAGACCCATTTCATGTACCTTGGTCGTTAGTTCAGCATGCAGTTTTTCAGGAAGCTGAAATGAATTGGGTCGGTCTGGTAATTTTTGTTCCAAAGGCATCAATTCATTTTCAACAAAACGTCGTACAGTTTCCTGCAGGATTAAGGTTTCTTCTGGAAAGTTATAGTTCATGGCATTAATAGTATCCTGATATCAGAGTTAATTTTAATAATAAGCAATCATTTGAAATGAGTTTCTATATAGTTTGTAGCATGTTAAGAGCTTGCGACAATTCCTCCATCACATGTGATCGTTTGACCCACAGTATAGGAACTGGCTCTTGAACAAAGGAAGATTGCTAGTCCAGCAATATCTTTCATGTTTCCTACTCTCCCGCTTGGATTGTGTTTTCCAACCACTCCCCAGTCGATGTCAACTTCCCCTCCAAAACCTACTCCTGTACTTAACATCCAAGTAGGAAATGGACCGGGTGCAATAGCATTAACTATAATATTTTCTTTAATCAAAGAGGCTGCTAGCACACGCGTCATATGATGAAGTGCAGCTTTGGAAGGTCCATAAGCAAAATTATCAAAACTTCCTTTTATAATTCCTTCAATAGATCCTATATTTACAACCCTAGAGGGATTCTCATGGCTTCCTGATGTACGTAATAGAGGTAATAATTTTTGCGTTAAGAAAAAAACTCCTTTCACGTTTGTATCCATAACTTTATCCCATCCCATTTCAGGGTATTCATCAATGGGAGCTCCCCATGCAGTCCCGGCATTGTTAATGAGAATATCTAATTGAGATTCTTTGTTTGTGATTTCCTTAACAAGATTCTCTATTCCCTCCATGTTTGACAAATCAGCCGGAATAGAAATACATTCTCCACCAAATTCTTGTGATAATTTCTCAGCAGCTAAATCACATGCCTCAACTTTTCTAGAACATATATAGACTTTAGCGCCACTAGAAAGAAATCCCGCAGTTATCATCTCTCCTATACCTCTTGATCCTCCAGTTACTAGCGCAATTTTCCCTTTAATAGAAAATAAATCTTTCATAATTGCTTCCTTGATTTATTAAAATATAACTCCTTATAAGATAGTGTAAATATTTGTCATGTTGTTATCTGCATATTTTTTGATTAATCAGGCTTTACAAAATCAATGAAGGCATTGACCCAGCGACTTGGTTCATCACGAATAATAAAAACTGATCCACCCTCTAATTCTAAAAATGAAAAATCGGGCCGTAATAATTTCACTCTGGGTGTAATATAATTAATCGGATCTCCTTCATTACTCACCACTAAACAGGGTTGAACCAGATTTTTGAGAGTATTTTCCATGTCATATTTAAAAGCTGCATCGTGGCAATACCATTCTTTCTCGCCTGCTTGAAAAGCATGTAAAGCAGACATTTGACACGCATCTAGGCTGGCTTTTTCACCAACCCTGCTTTGAATCCAGTTCCAATAGTTTAGTAAATGTGAGCCGTCTTTTTTTGGGGATAAGTCAACATGGAGAGCTGCCAACCGCTCTTTCCGTTCTTTTAGTGTGTAGAGTGGCACACCGTGAAGTACTATTTTATTTATTCGGTCAGGATGTGATTTTGCTAACTCACAAGCCATAGCAGCACCAGTGTGATGGCCAATAACTCCAGTTGACTGAATGTTAAGAGAATCTAAAACATAGGTAAAAATAGAACTGTATTCTTCTATTGATGGAGGTGATTCGGGTTTGTCCGACATCCCATAACCAGGAGTATCAGGCGCGATAACTTGGAAGCCAGCATTGATTAATAATGGAAATGTATTTTGAAATTGTAAGGACGATTGAGGTGTCATATGCAGCATCAATAGTGGGGTACCTTCACCGCAGGTTCGGTAATGGACTTGTCCCATTGGAGAATCCACATAGCCTTTCTGCACAAGTTTTAGTAGGTCTTCAAAAGGTTCCTCGAACTGTTTATTCATTTTCAGAATATTTTATAGGCTGTAATTTTGGGTATCCCCATGGAGTTGACCAAGGTGCCCTCAAAAAGAATTGATCTCCATGTTGACGCACCATACCCAGTGCTTGCAGTTGGGGGTGATCAATTAAATCTTTGAGTTTGGCAAATTCAACGGCCCATACTTCATAGCGATTTACAATTTCCAAAACTTGTTCACAAGTAAGCTTCCCAAGGTAATTATCCCAAAGGGGTTCAGCTATCCTTGCATATGTTCCCACGCCAAAAGAATTCCACCAATTATCCATGAGTTCCTTCTCTTTAGTAAATTCTTCGTACATTCCAAATTCTTGAATCATCTCAAAGAATTTTTCTTGAGTAAGGGCAGGGGATGGAGTCATGAATATTGCTCCATCGGTAGTTCTTTGACCGTAGACCGCGCCATCTGTCTCGTTCTTGCAAAAATTCCCCTCCCAATTATCAGGATTGGTCATGCCAGACCACTGAAGAGTTTTTAGTGTCATCATACTGCCAAGTTGGCTTGTGGAAACCCTTTGTCCTTCTCCATTCTTTAAACGGTAGTAAAGTGCTGCCAGCAAACCTATAAAAGCCATGCCGGCAGTAACAGTTGATGAAACATCTGCACCCACCCTAACTGGTTCTTCATTTAGATCACCTAATGTTCTCAAATAGGCTGTAAATGCTTGTGTAATCAATTCACTTCCAGGCCTGTTTCTCAAAGGACCCTTTTCACCAAACGGGCTTAAGGCAAGGTAAATCAGTTTTGGATTATCAACAGATAATTGTTGATAACCTAAGTCTCTTTTTTCAGCCTCATCAGGCCCCCAGTCTTCAATCAATACATCAGCTTTCTTGATTATTTCTCTCAATTGGGATTGCCCATCCTTCGTTTCAAGGTCAATAGTTATGCTTTTTTTGTTGCGATTGAAAGATTCGTACAATGCACTATTTCCTGTTGATGTTTCGGGTGCAAGTTTTCTTGACCAATCACCTTCCGGGGGTTCAATTTTAATGACAGTGGCTCCTGCTTCTGCCGTCAGTAAGCCAAGAAATGGTCCAGTAACACCCTGTGTGGCATCAATGACAGTAATCTCTTTGAGTGGTAACTCAGGATTCTCAGTGGGTGATTTGGAATGCTGATTTAAAGTAGTCTGGTCAAAACCATTCGCCATTATTTCTTCAGTATCTTCACCAGGTATAGGTACTTTCAGATCTATATTGGCCGGAGTTTTACTGAATTTCCATGGTAGGCCACCAACTTTCACCGCTCCTGTATGTCTTGGATGGAGTGTGGTTAGGTATTCGTTTTCCACTATCTGTTGATGGTATATAAGATCATCAAACTCTAGGTTGAATCCGCATGGTACGGATTCAGCTTCAAATCGTAAGGCCCACCATCTGGAAGGCTTGGTTTCGAATACCGCTTGCAGTATTGTAGCTAATTTTTCACGGTTTTTTACTCGCAACAGGTTTGTTCTGAATCTTACATCATCTCCCAATTCCTCAGATGCAATGGCTCGGCAAAATCCTTCCCACTGTGTTTGGTTATCACATGCGACTGCAATATATTTTTCATCAAAGCATTTAAAACACTGATTGGGTGCACTGATTGATGACGCACTTCCCAGTCGCTCAATAGGTTCATCAGTCATCAACGCTTCTGCCACTCGATTCATCATGTGAGCAAGGGTATTTGCTAGATGGCTGGTTCTGACCCAACAACCATGTCCAAAACGTTCACGTTCTATTAGACCAAGCAGAATTAATCCACAAAAGTAAGTTGCTCCTGTTGGATCTAAATGAGTAAATCGGATCAATTCACCGTCTCCACTGCTGTTACCAGTCATGTCACTGAGTCCACTGAAAGCTTGGAGATGTGGCTCTAGTGCTGCCAAATCTTTCATTGGACCGACATCACCATATCCAGAAGTGGATCCAAAGATTAGATTTGGGTTGGCCTCATGTAGGGCTTCATAACCAAGTCCGATTCGGTCTGCCACTCCAGGCCTAAAATTCTCTATCAAAATATCAGCTTGCAATGCAAGTTGCTGCATTGCCTTCATGCCATCTTCTTTTTTGGTATTAATCTCAGCTGATCTTTGATTTAGGTTTGTTGCTGTGTAAGCAGTGGCAACCCCATCTTGGCGAGGGAACAACAGGCGCAAATATTCGCCTTCAGGTCGTTCCACTTTAATAACATCTGCGCCTAAATAACCCAACAATGTCCCTGCCCACGGTCCAGCAATAGCAGTGCCTATATTTAAAACTTTTATACCCTTCAGAGGTCCTGGTGGAGAAGGTTTTTTCTTATTTTTATTCATCATTTGTCACTCAAAGTTATTATTTCATCCAACGAACTACTCCTGCGACCCCATCTACGGCAACAGTGGAGCCATCAGGGATATCTGTTGTGGCATTCATTACACCTAAAACCATGGGTATTCCCCGTTCACGGGCAAGAGAGGCAAAGTGTGAAGTGCTGCCTCCAAGCTCAGTGACAACACCTGAGACTCTTGATAGTACATGACTGTGTGCGGGACTGGCCATTGATGTGACCAGGATATCTCCTGGTGTTACCTGTGACAATTGGCATTCACAAGTAACAACACGCGCACGTCCTGTTCCCCAACCAACCCCTGCTGGGTGACCATTCAGTCGGGGGTGTTGAAGCCAAATTTCATCCGGGACCTGGGCTGTTTCCACACACAAGGGTCGTGCCTGCAATAATTTGATTCCTTCAGAGTCAAGCGCCCATTCAATCTCAACAGCATCCCCAAAAATATCTTCTGCCTTACGTAAAAGTTTGCCAAGTTCTGTTATTTGCGTGGCATTTAAACATGGGGTATTTACCAGATTGGTTTTCACTGATTGCATACCGTGAACACAGTCTACTTGATGGTTTTTACGACCAGCATCGGTTTCAAGAACAATGCCGTCACGACTTAAGACATAACGATCAGGTACAATCTCTCCTTGGGCGATTGCAGAGCCAAGCCCCCAGGTTGCACTTATCACCATTTCCCCGTTTGCATTCTGACTCAAACCACCGCCTGAAACATTGGCTTTTACTAGTGGTTGAATCAGCAGTGCCATGGCAGTATCTGCAGCATTAAGATCATGAGTTGCCATATAGCGTAGAACACGAGTGGACCAAAGCGCTGCCCAGCAAGAGCGTACTGCAGTTTGGTAATCAATGCGGTTTTTCAGATCAAGGAAACTCTCAAATTGCCCGGCAAAATTAGATCCTGCTTGATCTTCAACCAATGCTGACGAACGCACAACGACGATGTCAGTTGTTTGCTTTAGTAATTGCCAGACCTCTAGTAGTGACTCGAGAATTGGGGTAGCAATGGGTTGCTCTAGCAATCCCAGTCTCATACCAATCGCATGCAGGCGTGCTGCCCTGACTTCATTTGTAATTGCCCCATTAGGTTTCACTGCGAGTTTATTTTCATCCAACTGAAGACGATAGGCCTGTGCATCCAGGCAGAAACCGCCAGGAGTAGGTAGATCTGCTTGACAAAGGGTAGCTAAGTTTGCTGCTTTGGGTCCAAAGCGATCAGCGTCTGTTGCTTCTTCAGAGAGCAGAGGTACAATCAACGGTTTCATTAATCAGTCCTATTTACTTGATTCAATTAGTATACGCAGGATGCTTTCAGGATTCTGTTCATATCGCTCAAAGGCTTCACCTACTTGCTTGAGCGGATATGTTTCCGTAATCAGATCCGACACCTTAATTTTACCTGTTGCAACCAGATCAATTGCAGGCTGCATATCGGCAGCAGTCAGTGCTCTTGAACCAATAATGTTGACTTCTTTGTAGTACAAGGGAAATGTACTGAAATTGCTTACCAGTTCTTGGCTTACAGAAAATGCAGAAAAACGGCCACCAGGTCGTAACATGTCTATTCCAGATTTTAAAGCTGTTCCAGCACCAGAGGTATCTATCACAAGATCTGCTCCCAACCCGTTTGTTAATCTGAGCACCTCATCAACGGCATCTTCAATATTGGCTTCAATTACATGATCTGCTCCCATATTTGTGGCTAAATCAAGTTTCCATTGGCTTCTTGAGATGCCAATGACAGGTTCTGCACCGGTAAGAGATGCAAGCTGTGTATGCAATAATCCAGTGGTGCCTTGCCCCAAAATAACTACGGACTCATTGGGTAATAGACCCGCACGTTTTTGAGCGTGTCGAATGGTTGCAAGTGTTTCTATGATTGTTGCTTCAGAAAGTGAAATACTAGTTGGCAAAATATAAGCATACTTCGCATCCAGCCGCACAAACTCACTGAGTGAACCCTCCACTTCACGTCCAAAAAGCCCAGCATTTCGGCATAGGTGCTCATCTCCTCGTGCACAAGAGTCACATGTCCCGCAGGCAATTATTGGATTGATTATGATGTGTTGCCCTGGTTCAAGTTCACTAACTTTATCACCTACAGATTCAACTACACCCGTGGCTTCGTGACCCATAACAACTGGGTAATTTACTCCTGGATGATTGCCAGTATAGATTTCAAGGTCGGTATGGCAAACTGCTGTAGCAGCAGTTCGAATTAGGATTTCATTTAATTCTGGTATAGGTTTTGGTCGGGCAACAATATCAAGCTGTCTTGGAGCCCGAAGTAGTGCAGTGTGGGATTGCAACTCGATCATCGCTAGATCTGATGTTTTTTCTTCAGGCTACATTAAAGAGTCGAGTACCCAGGAAGAGGATCAACGACAGTAATTTGCTCAACAGGAAAATTAGAAATGATTTCTACATGATCATCATGAACTATTAGCATTTCTTCAATGCGAACGCCCCATTGAAAGTTTTTACCGTGTTGAGTTTCAAGGGCAAAGACCATACCAGCTTTGATTTCAACAGGGTGATCCAGTGACCAGATTCTTGAAATCACCGGTTGATCGTATTGTGCCAATCCAAGTCCATGACCCCATAAATTTGCAGCAGCTTGATCTTCTTCCTCATAGCCCCATGCTTCTTTTGCTGAAGGCCATTTTGAGGCAATATCGCGAGTTGTGGCACCAACTTTAACCGCCTTGATGGAATCATAAAGCCACTTCAGTGCAGTTGCGTAGACATCTTTCTGGTCTTGGCTTGGCTCCTTACCAACACAATAAGTTCGATAATAACAGGATTTATAGCCGTTCCAGGTCAATGCTGCAAGATCCATGAAAACTATGTCGCCAGGTTTGATAATACGGTCTGAGAAATTACGCCAATTTGGCCATGTGTTGGGACCTGATGATACAATTACATCTTCCACATCTTCCATACCAGGGACAGAGTATAGATACTCCATGATATGAGCCGTAACCTGATTTTCTGTGACCCCTGGTCTTAGGAATTTCATACATTCCCAATGAGCGGCATCACCAATTGCCCCCACCATGCGCATGCATTCCTGTTCATCCTGATTCTTGATCGCTCTTGCCTCCATCATTGGCGTCATGCCATCCGTCCAGTCAATGCCAGCTTCTTTGAAGGCCTCAAGCATATTAATATCAACAAAATCAACACCCAGTTTTCCCCCGACAACATTACCTTTTTTCATTTCCTGGAGAACAGCTTTGGTGAATTTACCAACTTGTTGTTTCGATGCCGAACCTGCGGCACCCTTGATCCAGGCATAGGACCAGCGAATGTTCTCTTCTGGTATCCACGGTGAGTGGCGTTTTACTTGGATTCCAACGTCACCTTGTTCAAAAAGAACTGGTGGCTCATCACCACAGAGCATTGCGTAGCGAAGTCCAGGTTTCAGTCTATTCCACCCAGGAGTTAAGGTGCTGGTTACATAACGCACATTCTCATCGTACATCAAGAGCATGGCACTCAGGCCATGAGCTTTCATTTTTTCTCTAGCTCTATTTAGCCGGTAGTTGCGCAACCTGTCCCAGTTAATACGCTCTTGCCAATCCAAACCAACCATTCCAAAATTAGCCATAAACTCTTCCTCTGTTTTAAATTATTACCATCGAAAAAAAAAGCCCCTGTAGCGGCCAATTAAATTCTTTGTTTATCAATTGATCAATTAGTATAATTACTTGCTACGACAAGTCAACCAAGGAGATAATTAAAATTGAATTATATTAATTTAATTTTAATTAATATTTTCTAAGCAAAAAAGGAAGACAAATAATGAAGCTTATTACTTTTTCTCAGAACGGTTTAATCAAGGTGGGAGCCATATTAAATGAGGAAATCGTTGATTTATCAGCATTGGTTAAAGATGAGCCTTGGAATCTTATTCGACTGATTGAAAACACTGAGTCTTTGAAGTTTGCAAGAGAACTTCTAAACAACCCAAAGCAAACTATAAAACTTGGTGAGGTTGCATTGGAGGCACCTATACTGCGCCCCAGAAAATTTCTCGGTCTGGGGATGAATTACAAAAGGCATGTTGAGGAACTCAAAGATAAAGGCTTTAAAACGTCTGATTATCAAGTCTGGTTCAATAAACAAGTGTCCTGTGTCAATGGACCATTCTCACCAATTGAAAAACCAAGAGTTTCTGATGCACTTGACTATGAGGGTGAATTAGCCTTTGTGATCGGTCAGCGTTGTCGACACGTTAAGGCTGAAGATGCAAGTAGCGTCATAGCAGGTTATATGATTGCCAACGATGTTAGTGTTCGTGATTGGCAGCTACATTCAGCTACTTGGACGATTGGCAAGTCATTTGATACGCATGGACCTATTGGTCCTGCACTTGTAACTCCGGATGAAATTGAAGATCCTCACAATTTAGATATTCGTCTTTATGTCAACGATGAAATACGTCAAGATTCAAATACCTCTGACATGATTTACAGTTGTTTTGATATGGTTGAGTACCTTTCAACCGTTTTTACTTTGGAACCAGGCGACATTTTTGCTACTGGTACCCCAGAAGGTGTTGGCACAGGTTTTAATCCGCCTAAATTCCTAAGAGTAGGTGATACAGTAAGATGTGAAATTGAAGGTTTGGGCGCAATCGAAAATGAGGTAATTGCCGAGCAGTAAGATTATCCTGGTGGCTTATTGATTGGATACCGGGGCTGATTACCTGATAGAACTCTTACGACATCCTCAGCGGCCTTGGTCTGCAGTTCGAGTAAAGCTTCTTCAGAATAGAATGCAGTGTGTGGAGTTAAGATGACATTATCACGCTTCAGTAGGGAGGAATCTCCTGTTGGCGGTTCAGTCTCCATAACATCCAGCGCTACCCCAGCCAACTGATCTTGATCCAATGCACTTGCCAGAGCCTGCTCATCGATTAAAGCTCCCCTAGCTGTATTTATCAATAATGCTTCTGGCTTCATTTTCAAAAATGCATCTGCATTGAAGGCATGGTGGGTTTCTGATGTGAGTGGAGCATGAATTGAGATGTAGTCAGATTGTTCAAGCAGAGATTCAAAGCTGACCAGTTCAACCCCAAGGTTGGCAGCGAGATCAGGGTCAACATATGGATCATGTGCAATTACATTCAAATTGAATGCTTGTGCTTTTGCAGCTAGAACTTGAGGGATTTTGCCAAATCCATACAAACCCAAAATACGGTCACGAATTCGCCAAATAGGTGCCACTGATTTGGCATTCCAGCTTAGATTATGAACCTGCTGATTGCCAAACGAAATTTTACGAGCAAGTGATAAAAGTAGGCTCATAGTATGGTCAGAAACCTCATCTAGACAGTAATCTGGGACGTAGCAAACTTGGATGCCTGCTTCGGTTGCTCTATCAAGATCAACATTATCAACACCAATACCAAAACGGCCAATGACTCGGCAGTTCTCAAGTTCATTGATAATTTCACTGGTAATATTGGCATAGGTAACAAGTAAAGCGTTTGCCTTGCGAGCAACTTCTAGAATTGCATTTGGTGTTGACTCTTTCGCCAAGCGAATGTCAGCATTGAGTTTTGATAAAATTTTATAAGTAGGCTCTAAACTGGCGAATACGGAATCGGTTACTGCAACTAAGGGTGGTTTCATATCTCTAGCTTAAATCAAAAGATTAGTTTTATCATTTCTCACTGCTTAGCTCACCATTTCTGCAGCTGAGGATCCAGCCAAACGACCCAAAGTCGTTGCAGTTAACAGGCCATTTCCTGCCATGTAGCCCCAATTGGACGGCCCTGATATTCCTCGAGCAGCTCCACCACCAGCAAATAAATTTGGAAGAGGATTTCCTTCTTCTGTCAGCACCCTCGCATTATTATCAACAACCAAGCCTCCCTGAGTGTGAAAGAGAGCACCTGTGACCTTAACGGTGTAATAGGGAGGTTTGAGAGGTGATTTGCCCTCAAAACTTCTACCAAATATATCTTTCTTCATACCTTTAGCCAGCTGTTCAACCTCGGCAATTGTTGACGCCATGGATTGATTATCGATGCCTGTGATTTCAGCCAATTCATCAATATTTGCCGCCGTACTTATGGCTTTGGCATCCATGGCGTTGTTGTAATCTTCAAATTCCATCATTAATTCATGCAATTTCTGATCATAAATGTTCCAAGCGATATGATCAGGTTGTTTAAGGACTTCTACAGCCTGTTCAGAATAACCCAGGCTTTCATCTGAAAATCTTTTGCCAAGTTGATTAACTTGGAATGCACCTTCCATAATCATTGGCCACAGTATGGGGACTCCATGACCCACAGCCAATCCACCATGACCTTGGTATGAAGAAATATCTGCAAGAGCAGCACCTAGCATTTGCCCCCATTTAATGGCATCACCTTTATTGCCAGGGTGTCCAAAAAATTCTGCCTCTACAATTTCAGGAATCAATTGTTTGACCATTTCATTATTGCCAGCAAAACCGCAGCAAGCTAGAACTAGTGATTTGCAACCAATTTCTTCTATCACACCATCAGGTCTTTGTATTCTTACTCCCAAAACTCTGTTTGTATCGTCACTCAATAAATCAGTGACTAGAGCATTAGTGAGAATGTCAACGCCGGCTTTTTCTGCTGCATTACACAGAGTACCCATCAGTTCACTCCCTGTTCGATTGGGAGACCCATGCATTCGCATTACGGAGTGTCCTGGATATAGAAAACTGTCAACAAGACTGAGAGGGATATCGTGATGATCAATCAGCCATTCAATGGTCTTTGCCGATTCTTTTGCCAGTTGCAGAGCTATGTTGGCATCAGTCTGACCAAGTGTTTTTCTCATGATATCTTTGACAAATAATTCCGCAGAATCGTCTATTCCTGCTGCTGATTGTAATCGTGTACCAGCACCAGGTATTAAACCGGTGGACATAGCCGTTGTTCCCAAGGGAGTTGGGTCTTGCTCTAAAACTAATACATTTGCCCCAGATTCTATTGCAGCCAATGCTGCGCACAGCCCGCAAGCACCTGCACCAACAATCACTACAGGAATTTCATACTCAAACTCTTTTTTGGGATTCACTAAAACATTCATCGTTGTTATTTACTTATGTGCCGTCAGGAAGTGTGCAGCGAAAGGTACAATAATGCTATCAGCGCCCTGGTACATCTTAAGTGCGTCCCGCACATCCTGAAAGATAGCATTGCGGGAGGCCTCTTCGTATTCATCTAAAGATTTTCGCGTAAACGGCCCGCCGCGAGAGACTCCTTCGATAAACCCGTCCGCATCCTTGAAGTGAACTGACTTATCGATTGCTTCGACCGATATTACTGAGAGTCCAGAACCCTCTACCATGGTTCTCAGTTTTTCTGCATCACCCAGACGGAATCCTGTTGCAGCGTGCACTTCTTCCGGACTGATATCCGACTGTTTAGCCATGCCCCTGATTAATGCTCCATATGCTGGGCAATGATCGAAGTGACGCCAACAGCAGGTCGCAAAGCGTCCACCAGGCTTTAGGACTCGGTATATCTCTCTGAGAGCTTTATTTGGATGAGATAGGTGTTGGAGAACATGGCAACATATTATTACGTCGAACGTACTATCATCAAACTGCAAAGCGTGAGCGTCACCCTCCATCCATTCAATCCCAGCGGCCTTGTTGGTAAGCGTTTTTGCAGCGCCAACTGCCAGCATGGCCGGTTGAGGGTCTAAGGCTACAACTTTGCCCGCACTTAAGACCTGCTCTGCTGCTAATATTGATGCAGGTCCTGTACCACATCCAATATCGAGAACACTCTCTGCTGGCTGCAGGTTGGTGCGGTCAACAACCTCTTGCGATGAGGGTTGAAACATGGTCGGTACCAAAAGCCGGTCAAATGCAGCTGATGCGGCAGCCCAATCTATATCGTCGTGTCCTGACATTATTACTCTCGCAAATTATTCCTCTAAATTTTTTGTATATCGCTCATGATGAAGTCCTTCCCTTTAGGAATTTAATCAGACTGCGAATAATACTTGATGCCGTTTTTATCCGAAGTCTTTGTTATCAGCCCTTGCCCAATCAAATAATTCAGGTGAGAGAGACTCTCGCCTATGGCAAGAATAATACTTTTACTGTCAATTTTTCGATCAAATAGCACCGGAAACACATCTACCGCACGTTGGGGATTTTTGCAGAATTTATGGAGCTTATCCAACCGCAAGTGATGTTCATCTATCAACTCTTTAATACGTTCATGAGCACCACGATAAGGGTAGCCGTGTGAGGGCAGCACCAAAACATCTTCTGGTAAAAGTGTTTTGATTTTTTCAAGACTTTCAAACCAGTCAGCCAAAGGGTTGCCATCAGGCTGATTAGGTAGAACACTTACATTTGGTGAAATTCGAGGCAGAAGTATATCTCCACATATAAAAATATTAAGTTCTTCACAGAAGAAACAGGCGTGTTCTGATGAATGTCCTGAGGCCACAATAACATTCCACTGATGGTTACCCATATGGAGGCTTTGCTGATCGGTCAGGAGGTGATAACTGTCTGACAGGGGTGAGACCAGATTTTTACGGATACCAACACGTTTAATATATGTTTCAACCAATTGGTCGTCAAATCCTGTACTTTTATAAAACTCTATAGTTGTTGACCCTAAGTTTTTATCAATCTTATTGGCCAGAATACTAGAAGCTACAAATTCTTTTTTGGTCATGTGCGGATCGATATTTAACTTGTCGGCAAGCCAACCTGCTAATCCAACGTGGTCAAGATGCATGTGAGTAACCACAAGTTGTTTAACTGGTTTATCTCCCAGCCGTTGATCGAGAATATTATTCCATATGGCTTTGTTTTCATCTGACACCATTCCTGTGTCAATAATTGTCCAGCTATCATGATTTTCAATTAACCATAGGTTGATGTGATTCAATGCAATTGGAAGTGGCATTCTGAGCCAGTTTATCCCGGGAGAAACTTCAAAAAAATCTCCATTAGGTGGTCGTTTTTCAAAAGGGTAAATTAATTTTTCCATTTTTCAGGTCAATTTATATTAAATAAACTTGAGTTCACTTTGGCGTAATATTACTATATTTATTGATCAAATGATAAATAAAACTCAGCTTGACTTAGTAGTTTGAATTTTAGCATTAATAAATAATTATTTGACTGGCATCGATACTTTATGAAAATTTTGGATTATTCTCCCACATGCTAAACTTGAATTGATCCTGAACAGTTATGCATGATTATGGATGGCAATAAGAAGAAAACAGAGAAACGAAACAATTTGACAAACCAAATCAATAGAAGACAGATAATTGGAGGGATAGGTTCTTTGGTCGTAGCCCCCAGTCTCTTAGCAGCGAATACTCAAGACGCTATAATTAATCCAAGCAACTCATCCATAGATTTTTCGGATCCGTTACAAAACTCTACAGCCTATGTGAAGCTGAAAGGTACGACCGCAAGGGGCATGGTCCATACGTATATAAAGGGAACAATTTATGGTGTTACTCCTGATGAGGGTGTAAAGCCCATGATTGGTTACGCCATACTCATTAAAAGTATTTGGAAGCCTTGGACAGACAATAGTTTTTTTCGCACACTCTACAGCTCTGGTTATTTTATAGATCTCAAGACGGGATTACTTGCAGAAGAATTCGAAAATCCTTTTACAGGTGAGATTAATCGTCCAGTTAAAATTATTGGTGGCCCATTTGATGAAGTCATCAGACCTGAAGTGAGAAAATTCAATATTAGAAACAATGACATCTGGATCAATGAAGATGTCTACATCAATGTGTTCAATAAATTGGATCCGGAAATTTGGCCAAAGGCTTCAGCTGGAAAAACGCTCAATTTTCTTTATGTTGAATCTTACAGTGGGCAAGTATCTGACTTGGCTGACCCAGAGATTTCTAGTGCTCCCATGAAACTTATCTCTACGCACAATACCAGTTGGTATCCATTCTTTCTGATGGGACAAAGACCTGGAGGACACTATTGGCAAGCCATAGGTAAGAAAGTAGAAGACCTTGAAAGCGATGTGCCAGTTGAATTGATTAATTATGTTGAGAACGAGAACCCTGGTTATTGTGAGTCTGAAAAACCTTGGAAAAAGAGAAAGGATATCTTTCAGGCTTATAAAGATGAGAGGGAGCCTCTAACCTAATTCATTATTTACACAATATGGAGAACTTCAACTCATTATGAACAGACGCAGTATCATTAAGGGCGACTTCTTGGATAGAAAACTGAACTTGTCTGATCCAATAGAAAGTACCAAGGCCTATGTTAAATTATTGGGCATCTTAAAAGGTGGAATGGTTCATTATTCCTTAGAAGGGAAAATTTATTCAATGCTACCTTCAGGCCCAAAACCTTTCGTTGGATTTCAAGCAATCTTAAAAGGTGTTTGGCGACCCTTGCAAGATAATGTCTATAGTTATCGATTATTTGAAGTTGGGTTTTTTGCTGATCTTGAAACCGGCATCCCCATTAAAAAATTTCTAAATCCCATCACTGGGGTTGAAAACGATCTCATCACAATCAAAGGAGGGCCTTATGATTTCATCATTAAGCCACATATTTATTCTTGGATCGTTTCAGGAGATGATGTTTGGATAGAAGAATCCAAATCATTGACTGGTTATTTTGGCTCCACTGAAAAATTAAATATAAACAATAAAGAAACAAGTAGTGAGGAGATTGCGTTTTCGAATAGAATCTATCGAGGCAAACTTTCCGAACTGAATGATGGAGTTGCAACAGCATCCTGTCAAATGCACTACAACTATATAAGTCCTTGGTATCCCTTTTTTAGTATGGACAACATTGAAGGCAAGATGTATTGGCAGGCTGTGGGGACAAAAATTGATTCATTTTCCGAGGTTCCCAAAAAGATGAAAAATTTTTTATTGGCAGAGCACCAAGAATTCTTTGATTCAGAACAGCCCTGGAGTGAGGCTACAAGCACTCTGGCAGAGTATCGAAGAATTCAGAACAGATAGGGAAGGTTATGGCAGGTAATAACAAGAAAACAGAGAAAAAGTAATATGAGAACCCAAATTAATAGAAGAGAGATGATCGGAGGGTTGGGCTCCTTGGCTGTAGCTCCCAACCTTTTAGCAGCAAGCGCTCAAGATGTCAAAATCAATCCAAGTAATTCTCTCATAGATTTTTCTGATCCATTACAAAACTCTACAGCCTATGTGAAGCTGATAGGTACGACCGCAAGGGGCATGGTCCACTTATACAATCAGGGAACAATTTATGGCGTTACTCCTGATGAGGGAGCAAAACCCATGATTGGCTACACTTCAATTCTTAAAGGTGTTTGGAAACCCTGGACAGAAAATAGTTTTTATTACACGCTCTACGACTATGGTTATTTTATGGATCTTGAGACTGGTCTACCGATTCAAGAATTTAAAAATCCCTTTACCGGAGAGATCAACTGGCCGGGAAAGATAAAGGGAGGGCCTTTTGATCGTGTCATCAGACCTGAAGTGAGAAAATTCAATGTTAGAAATAATGACGTCTGGCTCAATGAAGATCTCTTCATTAATGTAGTTAATAAATTGGATCCAGAAATTTGGCCAAAGGCTTCAGCTGGAAAAACACTCAATTTTCTTTATGTTGAATCTTACAGTGGAAAAGTATCTGACTTGGCTGACCCAGAGATTTCCAGTGCTCCCATGCAACTTATTTCCACGCACAATACCAGTTGGTATCCTTTCTTTCTGATGGGACAAAGACCTGGAGGTCAATATTGGCAAGCTACTGGAAAAAAAATTGCAAACCTAGAGGAAGATGTCCCACCGGAGCTGCTGAATTATATTGAAAGAGAATTACCGGGTTATCTTGAATCAGAGAGACCGTGGAAGCAGCGTACTGATACTTTTCAAGAGTATAAAAAAGAACGAAAGCCAGTCAAAACTTTGGGTTGATTAACCAATTTTCAGATTATTAGCCAGCTGTAATAGTTGGTTTAATGTTGGCGTTCAGTCGGAACAGATTGGTAGGGTCATATTGGTTTTTAATCTTCACAAGACGATCGTAGTTTCCTAAAAAGTTTTTGTTGACTTGTTGTTGGGACTCAGAAAATTCATCAACTGTGTAAAAACCTTTGGTAAATTTATCAACTTTTCTCCAATACCGCCGAGACCACTCAATGTGTGGCGCTGTATCCACCCCATAGGGCCAGAATGATCCCGTGATCAAATTACTGTTGGCATAGCGATGTGGGAATGCTGTAGTATCTGCTGGAACCTCATTTATAGCACCACCAGATTGTTGAAAGAAGGCCATACTGCCACGAGTTGGATGTGCTTCTAAGTTGTCGACCAGTGTATCTATTAGTCCCGATGTGACGTCTGTGATGAAGCCACCTTTTAGGTATTGGGATGCTCCTCGTGGATCGTCATCATCGCCGCTTTTTTGCAATGTCATATAATCGATTGTTTCTAAGTTGTCTTTCAATACTTTTCCTGCACTGTACAACGGTTTAAGCACTTTCTCTGCTTGATCTAGTGGACCTGAGTAGCAGACATCAAAATAAACCATCTTGTCAAATCCCATTGGTGGTGCAAAGATCACAGGGTCATAATACAGTTCTACTGGAGCATTCACCGAGTGTTCACCATAAAATTTTAACAGATCTTTAACTTGTGAAAATGAGTAGGTGATTCTGCCACCAACAACTTTGGGATTCATTGGATGCAGTTGAAACTCAAACATGGTCACAACTCCGAAATTACCACCGCCTCCACGGACACCCCAAAATAGCTCAGAATTTTCCTCAGCATCAGCGTAACGTAATTGCCCATCAGCTGTGACAATTTCCACGCTCTTGAGGTTGTCAAGAGTTAAGCCAAATCGACGTCCTAATCTTCCGAATCCACCACCTAAAGTCAGACCACCGACACCGGTGTGAGACACTGTTCCAGCAGTTGTTCCCAGACCAAGAGGTAGGGTTGCTTCATCCAACCTTCCCAGCAATGAACCACCCGTGACAAAAATCCGGCGTTTCGTTGGATTAACGCTAACACCCTGTAGTGGTGAGAGGTCAATGAGCAAGCCACCATCACAAGTTCCCTTGCCAGAGACGCTGTGAGCACCACACTTGACCGCTGTAAGCAGTTGATAGTGATGGGCAAAATTCACACAGGCTTGGACATCTTCACTGTTCCTACATTGGGCAATCAAGGCAGGTCGCTTATCAATGCTCCGGTTGCGAACCAAACGTGCCACTTGGTAATCGTCATCTTCTGGCAGCAAAAGTCTACCATTGAGACTCTTGCGAAACTCCTCAACAGCAATTCTTTCAATGGCGATAGGTTGCCGAGATCCAGTAACGGCTGGGATCTCAATTGGGATCGTATTATCGTCGGCATAGCCTTTCCAGGAAGGATAAGAAACTGCTGCCAATGAAACCACCGCTGATTTGAAAAATTCTCTTCTTTTCATTTTTTTATACCTACTCAATGCATTGATATCATACTTATGACGAGTCTAATACTTAAATATTAATTAATCAAATGATAAATAAGAGAATGATTATCATCTAGATCTGGGATAAAATAACTGAGAGTAAGAAAACCGAGAATGTTTATGATTTCTAATAATTTGCAGATTTCACTCTTGTTTTATCTACTATTGATTTTTTCTGTAAGCGTTGGAAAAACAGAAAGTAATTCTGAAGTTGAGAGTTTGTTGCAAGACTGCGAAAACTGTCCTTTGATGGTGATGATACCTCCTGGAAGTTTTGTAATGGGAGCACCAATTAGTGACAGTGGTTCTAGAAATGATGAAAGACCTCAACACCAAGTCAACATTGCTTACACCTTTGCCGTAGGAAAATTTGAAGTGACACGTGGAGAGTATGCTCAATTTGTTAAAGATACAACACACGATGACACCGGAGGTTGTAATCGAGCTACGACAAGTGGCATTGAATTGATTGAAACTCTCAGTTGGCGTGATCCCAGCTACCCGGTCACAGATCATCACCCTGTCACCTGTGTCAGTTGGAATGAAGCGAAAGCTTACACCACCTGGTTGAGTGAGAAGACAGGGGAAAATTACCGATTACTAACAGAATCAGAATGGGAATATTCTTCCAGAGCAGGGACCACTACCATTAGATATTGGGGCGATTCAGAAGAGGGATGTGACTTTGCTAACGGTGCAGACCTGGACATTTCACCTGAAAGTTTTCTTGAAGAAATGCAAGCGAGAGGAAGTAAAATCGTCTTGCCAGAACACTGGTCTGTAGCCAATTGTCATGACGGGTATGTTACTGCTGCCCCAGCTGGATCCTTCATTCCAAATGCTTTTGGCTTATACGATACCTTAGGTAATGTGGCGGAGTGGGTGGAAGATTGCTGGAACAATTCTTACGATGATCATCCCAATGATGGTTCGGCACGAAAAACTGGAGATTGCACACGTCCTATTTTGAGAGGTGCATCTTATTATGACATGCCAATTTATTTAAGATCATCCAATCACTATGGATTTAACCCCGATCCTTCAAACAACAAAAATATAAGATACATCAATTTTGGTTTTCGCGTGGCAAGAACAATTCAATGAAAAGATCCATGCTACTAATTATTTTTTTTCTTGCTTCAATAAATATTGTCGTTGCTCAAGATCTTGAAACCAGCAATCGACTTTATCAAACATGTGCAGGCTGTCATGGAGCCAATGCAGAAGGCAATGAGAATTTGAATGCCCCAGCTCTTTCAATCTTTAGCACCTGGTATCTGGAGCGTCAAATAAGAAACTTTAATCAAGGCTTAAGAGAAAATCATCCTGGAGGCGATCTGTCATACATCAACGATGAGGATATCCATCCATTGGCCGATTATATTGCGAGTAAAACTACTGTTTCACCACAACCATCAATCGAAGGGAACCTTAAAAAAGGCGGGTTTGTTTTTCAGCATTGTATTTCATGCCACGGAGAATTTGGTGAGGGAGATGAGGATGTCAGAACACCCAGATTATCAGGTCAATACGATTGGTATTTACTACAAGAATTAATTAAGTTTAAACGAGGATTGCGAGGGGACCATCCAAATGATCTATATGGTGCTCAAATGATGGAGGCGGCAATGATGTTTGATGAAGACATGCTAAGAGATGCCGTGGCCTATATTTCTTCACTGGAAATAAAATCAGATGATTAAACTCTTGGGTGTTATTTTTTTATGGTGAAAAAAAGATCTTTAACTGGTTTAATTTTTTTTGTTCTACTTTTTTTACCGCAATTAATTGCCTTTGCCCAAACTAATGATTCCATTTTAGTTGTTGGGGGGACAGGTCGCATTGGTTCAGAGATCGTAAAAGCTCTTGAACAGCAAGGAAAAAATATCAGGGTTTTCGCAAGAACAAGCTCAGATCGTAAACGTTTACAAGACTTAGACATCTCCTATGTTATTGGCAATGTTTTAACAGAGAATGATGTTGCTCACGCGTTTGAGCAACAGAAATATGATGTAGTCATCAGTTCTTTGGCTAAAGTTGGACAGGAGCCAAATCCACATGCAGTTGGTGGTCAGTATTTGACTAAATGGGCTAAAAAAAATGGGGTAAAACATTTTATCCTTATCAGTTCCCTAGGTGCAGGGCCCAACCCAGTTCACACTAAGTATAAAGAGATACTTCAGGCTAAAGGTATGGCAGAAGCAGCGCTTATCAGTAGCGGTATAGACTATACAATTATCAGAACTGGCATCATTTTGTATGGAGAAGAACCTGCCACTGGTGAAGCCCAACTTATTCTTGATCAAAATGTCCTAGGGACAATAACCAGAAAAGATTTAGCTCAGCTCACAGCAGAATGTATTTTGAATAATCAA
>CAXGBD010000005.1:0-35513 GCA_964008355.1 uncultured Gammaproteobacteria bacterium
TTCCCTTTTTGAGCAATCTCGAGTATTGCTTCAGGTCTGAGGTATGGATTGTTTAATTTTTTAGGGACTTTGGCAAAAGTACAGTAATGGCAGACATTGCGACAAAGCATAGTTAACGGTATAAAGACTTTTTTGGAAAAAGTTATGACCTGTTTTTCTTGATCCCTAAGGAGCCTCGCTTGCTCAAGTAACTCTTCGAGGGCAAACGATTGTGCTTGATTTAAATACTCTTCAGTTAATGCTTGAATTTGTCTGGTCACCCGTTATTTATAACCTCTTAGTGGTTTGATCTCAATGACTATTTTAGATTAAAAATTGTTCCGATTTATGAATTGTGAAAATTTATTCTCCACCGAGTTTTTCTTAAACAGGTGCAGATCATTCCAGTCGTCTAAATCCAGGCTAAGGTATTCAATATTAACAATAGTTGTGTTGATATTTTTGGATCGAGCTTCTGCTAAATGTTTGCTAAAACTATTGGGTCCAAATTGAAATTCCATTTTTGTTGGTAGATCGAGAATTAGAGCATTGGTGCCGTTATCTTTTTTTGCCTCAACAATCGATAAGCCGGAAATGTGCTGCGAAATAAGATTTTCTATATCCTCCTGTTGGATATAAGGCAGATCAATTGATAAGTACAACATTGCTGTAACTCCCTGACTTTGAATCCATTGGGCTGTGTTGTCTATTTTTTCAGAAAATTGTTCTGTATCCGGTTCTGGTAGAACGACAATCTTTTTATTCCAAAATGAGCTCAACCACTCAATCTCATTACTCAGAACAATTATTTTTTCAACACTTGCTATGGGCGTGAGAGCATCTAGCACTTGAGTAGCTAGAATTTGAGTCATCTCTTCTCTTTGCTTCTTGTTAAGGACATTTGAGAGTCTTGAAAAAGACTCATTAAAGTTATTAATTGGGATAATTGCCCACACTCAACTGCCACCTTTTGTGTTGATCGTTTCAGCAAATGCAACGACATCCTGTGCCAGCTGAATTTTATCTTGATCGTTTTTCATGATGGTATTGGTCACTTTAACTTGGAGTCCCATAGATTCAATCTGTTTTGCTTGGGTGTCGTCTTTATTGTCGATGACTAGACCATCAATCAATGAGTGATAATGCTCGGCAATACTGATTACTGAAGCTGGAATATTGAATTCTTCCATAATTTTTGCCGTAGGTCCTTTTATGGCAGCTCCTTTGACAATTGGGGACACCGCAATGACAGGTTGAGTCGATGATTGAATGAATGTTTTGATTTCATCTATGGAAAGGATCGGGTCGATGCTTAAATATGGATTCGATGGACAGATAACGATGGCATCAAAATCTGTTTCTTTTATTGCCTGTTGCAGTTCAGGAGAAGCTTTTGCCTCCCTGCTTCCTGAAAAGGAGATATTTTTTATAGTTGGTTTGGATTGATTTTTTACAAAATATTCTTGAAACGACAGTAGACCCATATCCGAGTCAATCATGGTCTGCACCGGTTCATCTGTCATTGGCAAAATGCGGCTTCTTAAGCCAAATTGTTGAGCAATTGTTTGAGTGATTTCAGTGAGACTTAAACCCATTGTCATTTGTTCGTTCTTATACAGATGCAGAGCAAGGTCTTTATCACCTAGCTGAAACCAGTTTTCTATTCCAAATTTTTCTAGCATTGAGTGAGTATTCCAGGTTTCATCATCTCTGCCCCAACCTGTTGTTGGATTATTAATTCCAGAAAGTGTATAAATCAAAGTGTCAATGTCGGGTGAGATATATAGCCCAAGATGCTTAAAATCATCACCCGTGTTTGCAATGATGGTCAAGGATGATTGTGAGTTGATTCGGTCCAGTCCCAAGCATAACTTTGCTCCTCCAACTCCACCGCTGAGCGCAAGAATATTATTGTTCATAGCTATCTAAATAAATCTTCTTCTTTAGAACGAATCAAGTTTTGGGCAGAGTATTCTTCGGATGGTGTTTCAATCCCTTTGATAATCACAACCGGAGTTCCTTCATTGGTTTCACCCATTGCAAGAGAGGCAGCAGCAGCCAGTTGATCGGCCCAGGCAATACAAGTTACTTGCAATTCTCGATCAAATAAATCTGTAGCTTTATAACGAAGATCCATTATTGTTTTAATCCCAGCAGAACCAATTGCATGACCAATAGTCCCCAATCGCCAAGCTCTGCCGATACTGTCGGTGATAATTACACCTACATTGATACCAATTTTCTTCTTAATTTCGTTTCTAATTTTTTCAGCAGATTGATCAGGATTGATGGGGAGCAGCAATACCATTTCTTCCTGGTGTGTTGATTTTATATTTGACCGATCAATTCCTGCATTGGCTAAAACATGTCCTAAACGATGCTCAACAATTATTACACCATCACTGACCCTTAAGATCTCATTTGATTCCTGAAGGATTAATTCAACCAATCTTGGATCTTTGTTGGCTTGCCTGGCTAAACGTACTGCTTTTTGGGTTGGTTTGACATCAGATAATTTCATCAAACGTCCTTCGGCTTTCGATACAATTTTTTGGGCAATAGCAATGATATCGTTTGTTTCAATACTTATTTCGTTCCTATCCAAGCAAGTCAAGACTAGATTCGAAAGATCGTCTTTCTTTTCAATCATCGGGAAACCTGTAGGGGCAAATAATGAGATTGAAGGTGGAGTTGTTTTAAAATACATGTTACTCAAGAGTTTTAAAATAAGGCCTTTCGTCAGTTAGATGTAATTTTAATACTTGAAGATTTTAGTTTGTATTTCTTATTGATTGCTATCAATACAGAAGTTAGGGCTTCTGCTGCTGCTGAGTTTTCTAGTGGACCTGCGTGCCAGGATCGCAAATCTAGATCTTCGATAAGCTGGGTTACAGTATTAACTGCTTCCTCATCATTTCCTGAGACCAGCACTTCAGCATCGACAGGTTTATTGGAGCTTATCAGGTGAGATCCAATATTCTGAAGTGCCGATATCACTTTAACATCTGGACCTAAAATATCTTGTGCTTCCATGGCAGCAGAGCCTTTTTTTGGTAATAAAACTCTGGAACTATCTTTTTGAAGTGGCACTGTTGAATCGATTAGCACTTTCCCTTGTATGTATTCTCTGATTATTTTCAAAGTAGTTTCGTGACTTACGTACGGGACCGTCAAGACGGCTAGATCGCATTGTTGAGCTGCATCTTCCAATCCAGATCCTTCTATGGATTGCAAATCGTATTCTTCTTTTATAGAACAGACAATACTCTCAGCTTTTTCTCTTGATCTCGATCCTATGATGACTGGGTAACCTTTGGCTGCCCATTTGATCGAGAGTGCTGAACCCAAAGCTCCTGTACCACCAAAAACAGCGATTTTCATTTTTCTATTGGTCATCATGCTCACTGGGTAAAACTCTAACCGCTCCTTCTGAAGCAGATGAAGCCATCAACGCATAAGCTTGCAAGGCCTGACTAATTTCACGTCTTCGATTTTTTGGCTTCCAAGCTCTGGTGCCGATATCAGTCATTGCTATTCTCCTGTTTTCTATTTCTTCTGCAGAAAGTTGCACATTAATTGTTCGATTAGGAATATCTATTTCTATTATGTCTTGATCTCTGATTAATCCTATTGCTCCCTCAGAAGCTGCTTCCGGTGAAATATGTCCGATAGAAAGCCCAGAGGTTCCTCCTGAGAATCGTCCGTCTGTAATCAGAGCACATTTTTTACCCAAACCTTTTGCTTTTAAATAACTGGTAGGGTGTAACATTTCTTGCATTCCTGGACCTCCTTTAGGGCCTTCGTAGCGAATGACCACTACTTCTCCTGGCTGAACTAGATCATTTTGAATTCCATCAACAGCATCATCTTGACTTTCAAAAATATGTGCTGGGCCACTAAAGGTTAAATTATTTTCATCAACTCCAGCAGTTTTCACGATACACCCATCCAAGGCAATATTACCTTTGAGAATGGCCAATCCTCCATCCCTGCTGTATGCATGGTCAATTTGACGAATGCAACCCTGTTCCCGATCTAAATCTAGTGATTCGTAACGTTTTTTCTGTGAAAAAGGCTCAATGGTAGGAACCATTCCAGGGGCAGCAGAATAAAACTGGATTATTTCTTTATCAGGATTTCTATTGATGTCCCACTTTTCAATCGCTGATTTCAATGTTTTGCTATGGACTGTTGTTGTGTCTATATTTAACAACTTACCTTTTTCGAGTTCGCCAAGAATAGCCATAACACCTCCTGAACGATGTACATCTTCTAAGTGGTAATTGCTACTTGGTGCTACCTTGCAAAGATTTGGAACACGTCTAGATAAACGATCTATGTCGTCCATTGAAAAATCAACATGGGCTTCCTTGGCAGTTGCAAGAATGTGCAAAACTGTATTCGTTGATCCTCCCATTGCTATATCTAATGTCATCGCATTTTCGAGTGATTTGTTGTTAACGATATTGCGTGGTAAAACCCCGTCATTGTCTTTTTCATAAAATTCTTTTGTTATCTCAACAATTAATTTACCTGCATCTAGAAATAGTTGTTGACGATCAACATGCGTTGCCAGAATGCTGCCATTACCTGGCAGTGCAAGTCCCATTGCTTCTACTAGACAATTCATTGAATTGGCAGTAAACATACCCGAACAAGACCCACAAGTCGGGCATGCCGATCTTTCAATGGCTGTAATATCTTCTTCTGAAGTAGAATCGTCTCCTGAAAAAACTATTGCATCAATCAAATCCAATTTTGTATCCAAGCCTCTGACTTTGGCATTGCCTGCTTCCATTGGGCCTCCAGAGACAAAAATGGTTGGAATGTTCAATCTCATGCTTGCCATCAACATACCGGGTGTAATCTTGTCACAATTGGACAAGCAAACCAGTGCGTCTGCACAGTGGGCATTGACCATGTATTCAACTGAATCTGCGATTAAATCTCGTGACGGCAAACTATACAACATCCCTGAATGACCCATAGCGATTCCATCATCAATGGCAATGGTATTGAATTCTTTAGCAATCCCGCCATTGGTATAGATTTCTTTTGCCACCATTTGTCCTAAGTCTTTCAGATGGACATGGCCAGGCACAAACTGAGTAAATGAATTTGCAATAGCAATAATGGGTTTGCCAAAATCATTCTCTTTCATGCCTGTTGCACGCCATAGCGCTCTTGCTCCCATCATGTTTCTTCCATGAGTTGAGGTTTTTGATCTATATTCAGGCATATGTTTTTTTAGGGTCGTTTTATTTGGGTATTATTATCTCATTTATTATTTATAATTCTAATTCTCATATTACCTTAGGAGTAAAATATGGTTGCAAGAATATTATCAGGCTTGGTAGGAGTGTTAATGCTGTTGAATTTTTTTTGGTGGTTGTTGGATCCAGCTACTGCTGCTGAAGAATTAGCGATGAGCTTACAGGAAGGTTTAGGAGGGAACACTCAAATTGGAGATTTTACTTCTTTCTTTTTTACTGCAGGGCTATTTGCCTGCATCGGAGCCTATAGAGCGGAATACATTTGGCTTTATACCACAATATCTTTACTTGCTTCTGCTGCAATCTTTAGGTCTTATGCAGTGGTTGTTCATGAATCAGAACCTTTAATGTCTGCCATAGGTTCTGAACTTGTCATGTCAGTAGCTTTGATAGCTTGTGTATTCTTAATGAAAAGAACTCAGTGAAAACATGCTTTTACACAGGCTGTACTATTCTTGCGTTTCCAGATTTCTCAACACCATACTGAATTCAGCGTCAGAGGTAGACTGGAAATCAGTCGGTTGGGGCATGAATACCTTGTACCCAGAACCGGGTGCAAGTTTAATCGATTGACCTTGCTCATCCTCAAGATGCGTGAGATGCAGAGAAAGATTTCCGTTTGGTGTCATCAACTCTAGTTCATCTCCAACCTGGAACCTATTTTTTACATCAATTGCCAACATGCCGGGGTGAGTATCATCTTTGTTCACATCACCAACATATTGTTGTTTCAGTCCTCTTGAAAAGCCATGCTCATAATTCTGAAATTCATGAGGAGGATGCCGACGATAAAATCCCTCTGTGTATCCTCGATTGGCCAGTGAATCAAGCTGGTCCATCATTGACATATCGAATGTTCTGCCCGCCAAGGCATCGTCAATGGCGCGTCGGTACACCTGAGCAGTTCTCGCTACGTAATAATGTGATTTAGTGCGACCCTCTATTTTTAGAGATTCAATACCTAGTTCGATGAGACGTCCCACATGCTGGACTGCACGTAAATCCTTGGAATTCATGATATAGGTACCATGCTCATCTTCAAAGGCAGGCATGTATTCTCCTGGACGTTTTTCTTCCTGCAATAACATCGCCGGAGTATCGATTGTTAAGGAATCTGGCGTGGCGACCAGATCACCACTACTATCCTCGACAGCCGGATGTGCCTGGTAATTCCACCGGCATGAATTTGTACAGGCACCCTGATTGGAATCCCGATGAGTCATATAGCCTGAAAGTAAACAGCGGCCTGAGTAGGCCATGCACAGAGCACCGTGTACAAATACTTCCAGTTCAATATCGGGACACTGTTGCCTAATTTCCTCGATTTCATCGAGTGAAAGTTCTCTTGAAAGGATAACTCGGTGAACTCCCTGTCTCTGCCAGAATTTTACCGTTGCAAAATTGACTGCATTAGCTTGTACAGAAAGATGCACTGTTAATTCTGGCCAACGTTCCCTAACCATCATTATCAGACCCGGATCAGAAAGAATCACAGCATCGGGTTTTGCTTCTACTACAGAAGCCATATCTTTGATGAAAGTACGTACCTTGTTGTTGTGAGGTGCCAGATTGCTAGCTACATAGAATTTTTTACCCAGTCTGTGAGCCTCTGCGATACCAGCCGCCAAATTATCTTGTTTTCTAAACTCGTTGTTTCTGACTCGTAAACTGTACTTTGGCTGGCCAGCATAGACTGCATCAGCACCATAGGCGAATGCAAAACGCATTCCCTTGAGTGATCCAGCTGGTGATAAAAGTTCAGATGTTGTCATAATCTTGAGTATCTTAGTAAGGCTTGCTTTGGAATCTTGAAAGACTATTCATATCGTATCGTATATCCTAAGAATTATAATAATAACAATTATTGTCCAAGATTTACTGATGAATAAACAGAAAGAGACTGCCAAAGTAGTAGATATCGATTCGGCTCAGGAAAAACGTTTTGAGAAAGAATGGAAAATTGAGCTAGATGAATGGCTGGAATCACTTGATGCCATCAAGGAAAACTATGGCAACCGACAAGTTAAGGAACTATTAAAATCTCTTCAAAATCATGCGTTAAGTGAGGGTATGTCGCTGGGTGGAGCAACACTCAATACTCCATATCGCAATACCATTTCACTCTCTGAACAACCGAGCTATCCAGGGAATATTGAAATGGAGCAAAGAATCGAAAATATTCTCCGATGGAATGCCATGGCCATGGTTTTACAGGCATACGATAGCGGTTCGGGAGTAGGTGGACATATTGCTACTTATGCATCTTCAGCAACAATGATGGAAGTTGCATTGAATCATTTTATTCGATCAAGATCTGATGAATATCAAGGAGATATGTTTAATATTCAAGCTCACGCATCCCCAGGTATTTATGCCAGAGCGTTTTTGGAAGATCGCTTGAGTATCCAAGAGTTAGAAAACTATAGAAGGGAGTTAAACCCTGCAGGGGGTTTGCCTTCTTACAACCATCCTAGGAGTAAACCAAAACTGTGGCCAAGTCCTGGTGCTTCCATGGGTTTGAATGGTGTGTCTTCAATCTATTACGCCCGTTTTGCTAAATATTTAAAAAATCGAGGGCTGACCACTAAGAAAATAGGAAAAATCTGGGCATTTCTTGGAGATGGAGAAATGGATGAACCCGAGACTATAGGAACCATCAATATTGCTGCGAGGGAAAAACTGGACAATCTTATTTTTGTTATCAATTGTAATTTACAACGTCTTGATGGTCCGGTCAGAGGAAATGGAAAAATTATTCAAGAACTGGAAGCAGTTTTTAGAGGCGCTCAGTGGAATGTGATAAAAGTTATCTGGGGGTCAGAATGGGATCCTCTTTTTGCCATTGATCATAATGATGTCATGCAAAAAAGAATGGATGAAGTAGTTGATGGTGAGTATCAAAAGTACTCTGTCTCATCGGGTGCTGAGCAACGTGCACACTGGATCAATGGGAATCTAGAATTAGAAACCATCATGACAAATCTTAGTGATACTGAGCTTAAAGATATTAAACGTGGTGGTTTTGATCATAAAAAACTCTACGCTGCCTTCGATAAAGCCATTAATTCAGAGGGGAAACCTACAGTTATACTGATTAAAACCCTTAAAGGTTATGGGTTAGGAGAAGGCTCTGAAGGAAGGAATATTGCTCACCAGAAAAAGCAAATGAGTGATGAGGAGAGGTTACAGAATGCAGCAAGATTGAATATCCCTCTTTCAGAGCCAGAGATCAAAGACGCAAAGTTTTTTGTTCCTGATCCTAAATCAGATGAGGTTAAATATTTAAAAGAGAGACGAGTAGCACTCGGTGGGTATCAGCCTATCAGGTTTAATGAGTGCAAAAAAATTAAAACTCCTGACATTGAACTATTCCAAGATTTTCTTGATGGAGTGGATCGTTCTATTTCTACTACAATGGCTTTGGTAAGAATGATGGCAAAACTTCTTAGAGACAAGGAGGTTGGTGAATATATTGTTCCAATAGTTCCCGATGAAGCTCGGACCTTTGGTATGGATGGACTCTTTCCTCAAGCAGGCATCTACTCACCGGAAGGGCAGCATTACCATCCCGTCGATGAAGGTACGATTGCTCCATACAAGGAAGCCAAAGATGGGCAAATACTGCAAGAGGGAATTTGTGAAGCCGGTGCTATGGCCTCTTTTATGGCTGCAGGAACGGCTTATTCCCACTTCGAACTGCCAATGATACCGTTCTATATTTTCTATTCAATTTTTGGTTTTCAACGCGTTGGAGATATGCTTTGGGCTTGCGGGGATGCCTTGACCCGGGGCTTTTTAATAGGAGGTACAGCTGGCAGAACTACTCTTAATGGTGAAGGTGTCCAACATCAAGATGGTCACTCGCATGTGTTGGCTTCGGTCATTCCTAATTTAATGACTTACGATCCTGCATTTGCTTATGAATTGGCAGTTATTATCAGGGAAGGGATACGTCGAATGTATGAGGAAGAAGAAAATATTTTCTATTATATAACGGTTTACAATGAGAATTACACTCATCCTAAACTCCCTAAGGGAGCTGATGAAGGAATTCTAAAAGGCATTTACCTCTTGAATAAAAGCTCTGAAAAATTAATGAAAAAGTACAAAGGAGAACCCATACATTTATTGGGAAGTGGAAGCATCATGCAACAAGTATTAAATGCACAAAAAGAACTAGAAAAAAAAGGTATACCTGTGAATGTGTGGAGTGTTACCAGCTATAATCTGTTACATAAAGATTTTCTTGAATCCAAGAAATCCAACCAAGAACCTTATCTTGCCAAAATAATGAAAAATGAGACGGGACATTTTATAGCTGTGAGTGATTTTATGACCCTTTTGCCAGATAGCTTGTCCCACCTTTTTCCAGGAACTTTTACCTCTCTGGGAACCGATGGTTATGGATTGAGTGAAGCCAGAGAGGAATTACGAGATTATTTTGGAATCAGTGCAAAATCCATCATTGATTGTGTCTTGCAACGCTTAAATTAATTTATTTTTACTTTTAATCGAATGCTTGACGAATAACTGTCTCCATTATCTTCTTTCTGTTCAATGTATACAGATGGAACTTTCTAACTCCATGAGAACGTAAATCCTCAATTTGTTTAATTGCCAACTCAGTACCTAGATCGGACATACTTGATTGATCATTCAATGAGCTAAATCGATCTGAGTATTCTTTAGGGATTTCTGACCCACATTTTGTTGTAAAAGAGGAGATAGTTTTAAAATTACTAATTGGTAATAGCCCAGGAGTGATTCGTGCCGTAATACCAATTTTCTGGCACTCATCTCTGTATCTATAGAAATGATCATTGTTATAAAAGAATTGAGTGAGAACTTCCCAAGCCCCAGCTTCTGTTTTCTGTTTTAAATTTTCCAGATCAAATTTTCTACTTGGAGCTTCAGGATGAACTTCAGGGTAACCCGCTGTAAAAATAGTGAAATCGTGTAGTTGTTTTAAGGCAATAGTGAGATCAAGAGCAAAATGATAATGACTGGATTGATCATCCTTTGCAAGAGAGCTATCCGGCTTGTCACCCCTTAAAGCTACAACTGATGTGAAGCCTTTGAACCAATATGTATTTGCAATCGATTGGATTTCTTCTTTGGTGGATCCCACACAAGTTAAATGAGGAACAATATGAAGATTCAGTTCATTCTTTAAGATGTCAATAGCCCTGTGTGTTCTATCCTGAGTGGAGCCATCAGCACCATAGGTTACGCTCACAAATCTAGGTTTGAATCCAGAGAAAAATTTGGCTTGCTCAATGAGCTGATTCAGCTTATTCGTTGTATCCGGTGGAAAAAACTCAAGGGAGATTCTACATTTTTCCATAAATTTACCTATTTTTTATTGTTCTTAGACGATACTTGATTTTTTTGACAAGCTCTGAGTGCCTGTTTTATGTCTTCAATTATATCTTCTTTTTCTTCAATGCCTACTGAGATACGGATAAGATTCTCAGAAATACCTGCTTTTTCCTTATCCTCGGAACTTAATGGTGCGTGGGTCATGGTATGGGGATGACAAGCCAGACTTTCAAACCCTCCAAGCGATTCTGCTAGCGAAAAATTCTCCAAAGATTTGAAAAAAATCTCGACTTCTCGAAGTCCACCTTTAATTTCAAAGCTCAACATTCCACCGAATCCTGATTGTTGTTGCTTAGCTATTGCGTGGTTTGGATGATTTGGAAGGCCAGGATAGTTTACTTTCACTACTGATGGATATTCCAAGAGTGCCTGTGCTAGGGCTAATGCATTTTTTTCGTGGGCTTTCATTCTTAGCTGCAATGTTCTTAAACCTCTGAGAGTCATATAGCTGTCAAATGGGGCACCAGACAAACCAAGGATATTGGCCCATTCCTGCATTGTTTGATGCAGAGTTTCATTTTTTGCAACCACAACCCCCCCCACAACATCGCTATGACCATTGATGTATTTTGTCGTTGAATGAATCACTAAATCTGCACCCAATTTGAATGGCGTTTGGAAGATTGGGGTTAAGAAAGTATTATCGACCACTAATAATGTGTTGTTTTGATGCAAAATAGCGGATATGGCCTGTATGTCAACAACGCGTAGCAATGGATTGGATGGGGTTTCTATCCAAACTATTTTTGGCTGGTATTGATCAATGGATTGCTTTAGTAAATTAAGATTACTCTGATCAATAAATTTGACTTGCAATAATCCTCGTTCCGCAAGTCGTGAAAACAGTCTAAAAGTACCCCCATAACAATCATGTGGAATCAACACATGGTCATTGGGATCCAGTAATGCGGTAACAAGGCTGATAGCTGCCATACCTGAGCCTGTCACCGTAGCCCCGTATCCACCTTCAAGTATTGAGACAGCTTCTGCCAAAGCATCTCGAGTAGGGTTTGCTGTTCTGGTGTAATCATATTGTTGCTCAACTCCAATTTGTTTGTAGGCAAATGTTGATGTTATATGGATTGGGGGTATCACTGCCCCGAATTGCTCATCTGATTCCAACGCAGCTCTAATGGCAAGTGTATTTTTGTCTAGTTTTAATTTCACATGTTTCTCCCTAAAAATAAAAAACCTGCTAGCTTTCACTAAACAGGTTTCGGAGAAACAACCTTTTAGCTGTATTTATTGTGCGCCCGCAAGCCGGAACAAATCGGCGCATTAATCGATATGTTAGTAATTAAACAATAATAGTCAAGGGTTATTTCTAGGGGTAGTATTTTTTTTCTTTTTGGAAATAATAAATATAAATAATTGGTAGGACGCCTGCAGTATTGATGATAAATAATAAGATAAACCACGCCAATTGACGATTTCTGGCTGCTTTCCAGAGTGCCAAAGCTTTCCATGTAATGCTCCAAACAACCAGCGGAATAACCCAATAGTAAAGTAGTGGTGGTTCAAGCATTATTGTTTTTGACTTTTTCGATAATTTCTAAGTGTGATTGTACGCCAAAATCGCCTGATGATTCGGACAATTTTCTCAGTTGCATTGGGTGAATAATAGTTCATATCATTTTCATTGATGAGATCGTAATTTCTAGCGTATTTATGTTTAATCCAGGCATTTAGATCCGTTTGTTTGAAAATATTAAATAGCCAAGATTTTGGCCAGGTGTCCGATGGTTGGCTATGTAGAGCTGTGCCAAAATCAATCAGGTAGGGTTGATTACTGTCACTGACTAAAATATTATCTTTTCGTTTCAAGTCCCCATGGCTGATACCGGCTTTATGCATGCATAGAATAACCTCGAGTAAATCTTTGAAAAATTGATCTCGGTTATCTAACGTTTGTTCAACATTTCTGAACGAATCCCCTTCAATAAATTCAAGTATTAAATCTGAATTTTCTGTCAAGCCGTAACACTTTGGAATACCTTTGATTCCGTCCAGTAGTTGATAAATTTTATTTTCATGACGAATAAATTTTTGGTCAATCAACCTTCTCAACCACCTCAAAGGAGAGAACAGAGATGGATTGCTTACATTAGTTTTTTTGATGAGTAAGGTGTGGTTGTCTAGATTAATACGATAAGTAGCTCCTTGATACCCACGGCTTAAGAATTTTATATTCTTGCCTTCCTCTGAAAGAAGGGCATCATTGATTTCTTTGAGTATGTTCTCAGGTAGTTTAATCCACAACTCCCTATAATCTGTTAGCGATGATGATCAACCAGATCAGAACATAAATCACGATGACTGGTTCGTAATTATTGGCTAAACTTTTTTTCCAAGACCAACTGGATAAATTAAAATCATGCATTGTTGTAGGTATCAGAGCTGGAGTTTGGCTTGACCAAGCGTCCCATGTGTCGGGAAAAAGTGACTTTAATTTTCGATCCTCGTACTCAATTGCAGGTGGGTAGTAAAACCAGAAAAATAGAATCGAGCAGGCGATAGCCCAAGGAAGGCTGGTGGCAAATGAGATTCCAATCAGTATTAAAACATTACCGGTGTAGAGTGGATGTCTGACAAATGCATAAGGGCCAGTGGTGGAGAGTTCTTTATTTTTCAAGACAAAACCAGAAGCATATAAACGGATACTCAAGCCCACAAACACCATCAAACAAGCGAGAACAAAGTTCATAAACTCTGGTTTTGCAACTAATCCAAAAACACTGAGCAGAATAATGCCTATGCTTTGTCTGGAGAATTCATGGTAACGCCATTCACGAATGGTTGATTGAATGCCTGTTAATTTTTCAAGTTCATCGGTACGATGCGACATAAATTAGGACCCACCGGTTCGTTTTTCATTAATCATCTGCACAAAACTCTCGTCTATCTCAGTGATACCTTCTTTCTTAGCTTCTGCAATGATGCCTTTGAGAGCAGTTTTCACAAATACTTTTGGAATTCCTGTCAATAATTTACACGCATCCTCAGTGAAAGTAATCTCAGGGTCGATTCTGTTGGCGATATACATCACTGCATCGTGTTTGGCTCCCTTGTCTTCGGGTGTTGGTAACCAATAAGGGTCACCATGTTGGGCAAACCAGAATTGGTTAGTATTTCTAAATCCATAACTGATAGGCATATTAGGGATTTTAGTTTTATCCCCAAGGTCTAGATTCTTCCGCCACTGTTCTCTTAGATAAATTTTTTGTATTTCCAAAAGAAGGTAGTCGGTGTATTCATTGCCTTTATAGAAAAAATCTTCAGGGTTGTCATTCAAATTACATTCAAAAACTTGAAAAGCATTTTTAATGACTTTTGGTCGTTCGGGATCTTGACGATAGGACTCAGTGGGTGATTCTTCTAGCTCAAAGAGACAGTCTTTCATTTTTTCCTCTGGTTCTTGGCCCGGGTATCCTAAATCAACAATATTGGGCACAAAGCGTTTATCGTATTCGACAAAATTCATCGCACACTTCTTGATGCGTTTTAAGTTGTTAGTGGTATTAGAGTTCTTCCTTGAGATAACAATCCATTCTCTTCTATGAATCACACCAAAAGGAAAGGACAATTGATAAGGACCGATACTGGTTACACCTTCTTCATTGACGGATGTGATGAGTGCAAAGGAACTACAAAAATATGCACTGGATTGATACCAATTATCGTGCATTGGGCTTTCGAGCCATTGCCCAGGATTTTTTTTCTTGAAAAAATTTAACATAGCATTACCTTTTCTTATACTTAGCGGATCTTCTTGTTTGTTTATTAATTTTGTTTATTAATCACGATTCTAACCGTTTTATCTTTCAAGTAATAATGCTAATTTACCATTAATGAAATGAATAAATCGGGTAGAAAAAATATGCAGATCCATCATTGGGGGCTCTTTTTTTGTTTGATGTTGATACAGTCACTAGGTGTTTCATTGGAACTCAATTCTGAGACTTTGGGAAATGCAAATTACCAATCAGGAAAAATCACTTTTCAACAGCGGTGTAGTGCATGCCATACATTGGCAGATAACAGCGCTAATTTAGCTGGACCGAATTTATGGAACATGTTCAATCACTCAATAGGAAAAGCACCGGGATTTAATTATTCACAAGGTTTGAGAGAGACAGACTCAAGCTGGACACCAAATATTTTAGCAAGCTTTCTTCAGAAACCCGAAACAGTCTTTCGCAATACCACAATGCAGATTCCAGAACCGGTTCCAGAAAGCCTTTTGAACGATCTGATTGCATTCATTATGGTTGAAACAGATGCTCCAAATAAACCCAATATTGAGACACCAGTATTGGATCAATTGGTTGATCGAGAATTGCCATTGTCAGAGCGATTTCCAAGTTTTTGGAACCATTTGATGAACAATACCACCCATTACCGTTTGGTTACAGCCAATCATGAGTTGGAGTTTGATGCTTATTTCAACACCGACGGTTCCGTTGGAACGAGTCTTGAAAGCGTCCATGGGTTTTGGCATGTGAATGAAAGGGATATGTTTTGTTATGCATTGTATGGGCTTCCAGTTGTTGTGGATCAATTTGTCGAGTGTTTCCCAGTTGCAGCTATGGCAATACCCCGTTTTTCTAGAGAGCTTTGGTATTCTGAGCCTCAAACAGGAGTGCAATTGTATGGCGGCATAATGCCAGGAAGACCAGAGCGGTAAAAAAAAGTTATAATTAGCTATGGTTGACTATGTAAAACTGAGTGAAGTGCTGACTGGTAAGGTCAGGGGTAATCCTGTTGCTATCAGTTTATTTGAAGGAACAATCCCGAAGGTCTATCAACAACAAAAAGTAGTTCCTTGTGCAATTGTTCGTCATGCAATGGATAAAGGTGAGATCGTTTCTTTTGACAAATATCATCATGATTGCATCACCGGTGTTTATACTGCCGGTGTGGATCCAGGCACTGAAGAGATCAGGAATGGGCAGTATCTTGCACAAAATATTCCCACTTATACCGATATCGCTGCTGAGAAAGTTAAAACGGGGGATTATGTTTTACCGCAAAACACTGTTATAGGAATCGGGGCTGCTCCACTAGCTGATGTCCCTGAGAATGTCACAGTAGACTGGATCGTTGTGGTGTGTACTCCATATTGGGCCAATTATATAGGAGGGGCTCGAACGGTTCTGGATGGCACTCCTGCCAGAGGTGCCTGTGGCTCATCCTTTTGTAGCGATCTCTTTGCAACACCATGGCACGATGATAATGTTGTTATTACTCCTGGCGATGTAGGGGGTCGCATGAATAACCGAATTAAACCTGAGGAGTTGTTCGTGGTTGTGCCCAGTAAGTATCTCGATAGTTTATTTAATATTTTGACATCTACTCCTGATGCTAGAAAGTTGTTGGAAGCAACTAAACCAGAAGATTCCGATTACTGGGAAAAGAGAAAAAGGGCTGAGCAAAAGAAACAAGCTAGATCTTCATCTTTAGAAGGATTGGATGCAAAGTTAAGTATGCAGTGGGATCAAGAAGCAAAAGATATGATTGCCGCAACTCCACCCGGCATCGTCGAAATGGCGATCAATAACGTTGAAGATTTTGCCAGAGATAACGGGGTTGAACGTATTACTAAATTTGTTGTCTGGGATCAGATGAAAAGTGTTGGTATGGATCCAAACATCCTCAATTAGATTTTATGATTAGCAAGACTTGTTTAATAACAGGTACAGCAAGTGGCATGGGAAAGATTGCTGCAGAAGCACTGGCTGAAAAAGGGGCTAAATTAATTCTGGTGGATTTTGACACGGACAATGGTCTTGCAGCTAGAGATGAGATTATTCATAACACCGGCAACCATGCCATTGAATATATCGATTGCGATGTTTCTTCCTTTTCCCAACTCCATCGTTTATCCGGCTATGTGCATGAGCATTACACTCACCTGGATGTTTTGATCAATAACGCGGGTATTACAGAGTCCATTAGAAGAGAAAGTGAGAATGGTTTTGAGATGACTTTGGCAACTAATTTTTTAGGTCCTTTCTTGCTGACACATCTTTTGTTGGATTTGCTTGAACAAGGCAAGTCTTCAAGAATTATCAATATTTCATCAGACGGTCATAAGATGATAAAAAAATTTGAATTCAAAGAAATGAACGGTGAAAAAAGTTGGCATGGAATCAATCATAGAGTCGGTTTTCAAGCGTACGCTCGTTCGAAAGTTTGTCTCAATACTTTTTCATTTCGATTAGCAGAGCAGCTGAAAAAAAGCAAAATTGACGTGTACGCAGTGTCACCAGGCTATTTTATTGATACTAATGTGCACAGACACATGCGGGGCATTTATGGTCTGATCGTGAAAATTATTCGACCTTTTTTGCAATCAGCGGAAAGGGGTGCCTTGAACCATATCGTGATGGCCTCAGAAGAACAATATCTTGGTCAGACCGGATTGTATTGGGAACATGGCAAAACAAAAGATGCATCCCCTTGCTCCTATGACCCTGATGTTATTGAATTTGTATGGAACTATGCTTGCAAGGCTGCCAAAATTGACAATTACTATAAGGAGATTGGACAAAATTAACCTAGAGTAGGATTTTTTTAATATCTTTTGTCAGTTCCTCTGCACTTGCCGTGGGCCTAAAAGACGCAACCAACCTGCCTTCCTCATTGGTCAAAAATATGGAAGCGGTATGATGCATAACATAAGAGTCACTGTCCTCATTCTGTTCCGCCTTTTCATAATAAACACTCATTGCTGAGGTGATTTTTTTGATCTCACTTTGATCACCCGTAATTCCAATGAATTCAGGATCAAAAAAAGTCAAATATTCACTCAGTGTCTCCGGATTATCTCTTTCTGGATCAACAGAAATAAATATTACTTGTGGCATCTTGGATAGCTTTTGGTTCTGATCGAGAAGATCATATATTTGTTTTAGTTTAAAAATTGTACTTGGACAAACATCTGGACACTGGGTATAGCCGAAAAATATGAGAGACCAGTGGTTTTCTAGGTCCTCAAATTGAAACGGCTTGCCTTGATGATTAATAAGATTGAATGAGCCTAACTCCATTGGTTTCGGAAGCATTCTTCCCGTTTCTAAATCAATGGGTTTGTGAATAAGATTAGGTGCGTTTATTGCCAGACCATAGATCAGAACGACAAGGAGTAGAATACTTCCAAAAATAAATTTGTTTTTATTATTAATGATTTGGCTCCATTTTCAGTTCATCTGATTTGATCTTCATCTTTAGAACAGTTGCTTGTACTGAGACTTCTTTTGCCATGCCTTCTGATTCAAAAAAAAAATGAAGCCCCACTAGCTCTCCTTGTTGGGGTACTACTTCAGGATTTGTCAGCATGATATGCCAAGATCCGGGTTTTAATTCAAGGGTTTGGTTTTTAAGTAAAGTCAAAGAGTCGAATTTTTCCATCATTGCCATAGAGTCTTTCATGGTCGTTTTATGTATTTGAGCCTTTCCAAAACCCTCTGCTGTGATTCTTTTGAGTTCAGTCACCGAGGAGTGATTCATAATCGTGGCGTAAGCAGCCATAGTGGTTGCGTTTGTAGGTCCAGCTCTGACCCAGGCTTCTGTAACTGTGATGTTTCCATGTACTGGGTTGATCAGCAGCAAGCACCCAAGAAGATATGTGTATTTTTTTGAGAACATTCCCATTGTTTAAGCCCTTGGACCACAGATCACGGCAACAGGATTATATTCAGGGAAAAAGATTGAGGATAAAAACCCCCACCCATTGAATACAATGAGAATAATGAAAGGAATCATCGCCACAGCTATTATGATGAAAAAATATTTCTTGTCTTGATTCATTATGATAGTTGGCATATTAAAGATATTTATTCAATTTTCAATTGAATCTTGAGGGTCTAAAATCTTCTAATAAACTACTGACATGGCCATCAAGTAATTCTGTTTGACATAAACTTCCAACTATAGGTGCAAGGGTGATGCCGCTATGCATTGCTGCCACATAAACACCTGGCATTTTTGCCAAGGGACCAACCACAGGTTTTCCATCTTTTGGTAGTGGCCTCCATCCAATGGTTATTTTTTCGATTTCAAGTCCATCAAGCTTAGGAATAAATTTTGTTGCCATGTTTAATATTCTTTTTTTGTGTTGATTTGCATATTTTGTATTTGGAAATTCTTCCGGCTTGTTGCGTAATCTCCTAGAATGAAACATTGGCACACCCCGTTGCTCACCTATAAGTATTGTTCCATCCTGTTGTTGGTGAACATGTACACCAGGCGCCACAATAACACCATTGATAATCTCTTCAGTTGGTCTACTGGTGAGAATTATTCCTGGTTTTGATGGTTTCATAAGATCAGAATTGAGATTACTGTCGGTGTTGATTCCGCACGCAAAAACAACTTGATCTGCATTTATTTCACCGCTGGAAGTTCCTACAGCCACTAATTTATTACCAAGATATACCAGTTTTTGAAAAGTTACTGGATACAATATTTCACCACCAAAGGCTGCAGTTTTTGTTAAGAATTGTTTGATTGCAGATGACGAATCAATCGCCCCATCAATTTTTGAATATGCAATTTTAAAACCTGCACCAAAATTTACATTCGTCTCTAGTATTTTTGCTTCATCGGCTTCGATTATCTCTACCTGCGCTTCATAGCTTTGTTGGATATCAATTTCTTTTTCCAGCATCCGTTCTTGTGATTTCGTATCGAACCATTCAAACGAACCATGCCATTTGATATCCAAATTCAGCTCATCTTGAAGATGCCGGTAATGATCCAGACTTAAGCGAGATAGATAATGGTAGCTAAATGGTTTTTTTGGATAGGATGCATTGATCCAAGAGAATGATTTGCCACTCGCATGAGCACCGGGCTGATCTTTTTCAATTAGGGTAACCTCAGCACCCATTTTTGAGAGATGATAAGCAATTGATGATCCTACTATTCCCCCACCTACGACAACAATCCTATCGCCCAGATCTGATGCGCCCAGCCCGGATCTGTGAGCTAGTGTAAAACTAGCTAGAAATTTCGTAAATAAACGTCTATTTATCTTTTGACTAATTGGGTAGCTTAACTTTTTGAAACAAAAGGATTTTCTTTTTCTATTTTATCTTTATAAAGTAGTTTTTCCTTTTTTAGAGTCCTCAATATTTGCCATGTTTCAGCACTACGATCATGTTCTCTTAGTTTTTCTATTTGATCAATTTTGTCTTTTAAATAGTTATACTCTTCAGTAATCTTTTTTTGTTTTTTAGAGATTTTCACAAATAACTTTCTGTTCCTCCTGTTTGATTTAATTTATTCCACATAAAAAATAAAATAGCTGATACTGCAATGATTGAAATCATCACTGCTGATGGGCTGCTTAATTCTTGACGAGCAGCATTATCAATTGCAGCAACAAAAAATAAAATTCCTGAAGATGCTGAAACGGTAGTTAGGCCATGAAAGAATTGTGCTCCAGTATTAAGAAGTACGTTAAAGAAGTATACGGTCATGCCAGCCAAAACCAGCTGGAAGAAAATAATCGGATCCCCAAAGATGAAATATCCAATGATAGTATTCAGTAAGCCTGTAATGATGATGGGTAGAAGAGGAAACATTTGCTTAATATAAAGAATTGGAGTCGCTGCAATAACTATAACAACTAACCACAGAGTCCAGCCAGTATTACCTATCATGGCCAGCAATATCATTGCTTGTCCAACCACGATAAAAAATGTAAATAGACCATCCAAGGCACTGGTTTGTAATGCACTCGCTGTGTCGGCAGTAAGATACCAGCGATCTACACTATTTTGGATAACTTCTAAAAGACTCCCTAAAAATAAAAAACCCACAGCATAATACAGGAGTATGGGATGATCTATGGCTTCCTCTAAGTAAGACCAGTGATGGTTGGTTATAACAAGAATGGCCAGAGGAGGGAATACTAAAGCATAAAGATGAAGGGGCAGCACCCAAAGTGCGAGATACCAAGGCAAATTAATATATTTTTTTAGTGAGCTCAGAGTTATAGATCCAGAAAAACACTTTTATAAAATGATACACCATAAAGATTTGTAATAAAAATCAATTATCAAGCAACATGACTTAAATAATTTTGTTCATTGTTTTCCTGGCATGGTTCTGGATCACTATTGATAAAGATCCGAAAATTGGCTCTATGCGGGTACGATTTCCACGAAAAATCATCCAATGAGATCACCACGATAAGCAAAATGCAAAAAGTGAAAAAATAGTTAGCGAGCATGTGAATTATTCTCCTTATATAACGGTGTAATTAAGATTTCCAGGGCAGTAAATATATGAGGTATTTTTAAAAAAATTCAAGGGAAAAAATTATTTATTTTTCCTGTAATTCTGTTAACTTAAATTAAAGGCTCTATTAGATTTATTTATGAAAAAAATACTCATGATGTTCGGGCTATTTGCGACATTTAATACATCGTCAGACACAATAACAGAAAATCCAATCCTGGATGAAAACCAGTCCTATCCTGTTATTGTCATTCATGGGGGAGCGGGATGGTCCAAAGGAAAAAATAAGCAAGAACAAGATGCTATCAAGATGGGCTTAAAGGAAGCACTTGACCACGGTTTTCATGTCCTAGAATCAGGAGGATCAAGTTTGGATGCCGTTGAAATTGCAATTTCCACCCTCGAAGATAATCCATTATTCAACGCTGGGCGAGGCTCGGTATATACCAAAGACGAGACACAGGAAATGGATGCTTCAATCATGAGTGGCAAGGACCAAAATGCGGGTGCAGTGGCTTCTGTTTCTAGGGTCAAAAATCCAATAAAACTAGCACGATATATTATGGAACATACTAAACACGTGCTAATGGCTGGACTAGGTGCTGAGAGAATTGCTAAGCAAGGCAAACTTGAATTAGTTGATCCAAGCTATTTTTATTCTGAAGAAAAATTGCAAAGAGTCAGAAAACAAAAAGCCAAAGAAATTGGCACAGTGGGTGCTTTGGCAATGGATAAATTGGGCAATATTACAGCCGGAACATCCACCGGAGGTATGACCAATAAATTACCGGGAAGGATTGGTGATTCACCCATTATTGGAGCAGGCACTTGGGCACAAAACAATGTTTGTGGAGTTTCAGGTACGGGTCATGGGGAATATTTCATTCGATTCAATGTGGCTCGTGAAGTTTGTGCCAGGATGGAATATTTGAATCTTTCCGTTAGTGAGGCTGCCTCTCAAGTGATTGGCCAATTAACAACGTTAGGAGTCAAGGGTGGTGTTATCGTCTTGGATAAAAATGGCAACATATCGATGGAATTTAATACCGATGGTATGGCAAGGGCTTATAGAAATTCTAAAGGCGAGGAACTGATAGCACTATACAAGTAACTTTATACATCGTAATTATTTCGGACGCGAGAACTTATGGCAGTACAATGATGTTAAACTATAGTTAAGAAACAGCTGCTGTTAAGATTTCATCTAATAGCAAACTGAGAATACAATGAAAAAGTCGAAAGCCCGAAAACAGTATGATGCAGGCGAGAAAATACGGTTGGCTGGTGATCCTGTTGATTGTTATTTTTTTTGTGAATATGGCAGTGTCACTTTTTCAAAAACATCACACTTAGGAAAAAGACAAATTATTGGTTTTGCCTTCCAAGGAGATTATTTTGGCTTGACTGGATTGCCATATTTTCCATCTGATTTGCATGCCAACACAACCACTATCATACAGGAAATTAACCTGGATCATTTTCGTCACTTGATTGACTCGGCTCCTGAATTTCGGCAGCTTCTCTTTAAACAACTTCAGAGCTATAGTGATGGTTTTACTGAATTAATATTTAGCCTTGGAGCAAAAGACGCCATTGGTAAAATAGCTTCATTCTTTATTTACTTACTCATGCGTAAACATGGGCATGGCCTGAAAGAAAAAGTTATCGATATACAACTTACTCGTCATGAAATTGGAGATTTTTTAGGTCTTAATAGTGCTACAGTTTCAAGGGTTATTACTAAATTTAAGAAATTAAAGCTTGTGGATTTTTCAGTGGATGGGCAAATTCAAATCAAAGATGTTCAAAGACTTTCTGAGTATGCAGATCTTAAGATGCAGATGGATCGATTGGGATATTTGGATAAAACTCCCCTCAAAAGTGAGACCTCCAAGACAAGGTGATTCATATCAGTGCAAACAATGTAAATGGTCACTACAATTGCTCACTATTTGTAGCGGCAAAAAAATAGGAGAATACCTTGAAAAAGAAAATTGGGTTGATTGTTTTAGTGATTGGTCTTGCGATAGTTTTCATTGGTTTTACTCAATATGAATATTATCCAGCCAATGAGTGGAAGCCAGCAGTTATACTTAAACCTTCAGGTGAGCCAGTTTCACTGCCTATCAAGGATAAACCCATAGTAGTGATGACCGGCTGGGGGACTCCTGAAGGTTTTAGTAAAGCTTATGACGACTATCTTTTCTGGAGAACCTCTGGAGGAGAAAGAATCACCGGACCAAACCAGGTATGCACTCAATGGCATGCTGGGACTTTTCCATTTCAAGTTGAAATATCCAGATTGCCTTTTGCCATTGGAAGAAAAGTTAAAGGATTGGAAAGACTCTGGGATAGCGTAGGCACCTACAGAATCAGTGAAGACGGTCAAAGTTATATCCCAGTTGTCGCTAATCAATTAGGCGATTTTCCCTATGTCGGAGGGGGTGCGGAAATACTTTATAAAGAAGATCTCGATGGGGTTGAGATTATCCCTATGAAAGACTATGTTTCTTTTTCATCCAGAGACACTGGAGGACTGCCCCTGATAAGGTACACACCTGACCCAAGAAATGGAATTGATCATTTGGAGGGATTTTTTCTCATCAAGAAAGCCAATGGAGTTAACGATTACTACGAAATAGATAAAGCCTATAAGGCTAGGATTGCAGGGATGATGGGCTGGGACCCCGAGGAACTCGCTCACTTCCCGGAAGATGAAAAGGTTGAAGTGCTCAGGGATCCCTTTATTCGAGATTACATCGGGAAACATTTTGACAACAAAATAAAGGTCAAAGAGGGCTATTATTCAAGTGTTCCCGGACAGACAGATCATTTGAAGGACACCATGCCTCGTATGGCAAGAAATGGGTATCGCAACGTCGTACTTGCAAAACCGATAACCGATCATAATAAATATGCTAATAATTTTTGGGATCTTCACCTGTCCCTTCAGTCCTTGTGTAGGGCGGGCTTCAATGTCAATGATTTTGATATCAATCAGGTCAGAATGTATGGAAGAACTCCCGAATATAATCACATCATGCACAAAAATTTACAACGTCATTTGAATCATATTGATCCTGGTAATGAGGTTGCGGTTATTTACACTACATTTGGCTTGCCATGGCCAGGAGCAAATCCTGTTGGCCCAATGTCGAATGCTCATCCCTTCATCCAAGAAGTATTTCATGAGAATGCATACCAAAATTTTTTAAGCTTCAAAAGATATATTGAGCAAAATGAGAAAGAACACAAGATCACATTTAACCGGACCGGTGGTATTGGCAGTGCAGATGCCAGAACCAATAATTTATTTGCCTATGCGTTATTTAACAGTAATCAGTTAGGCCATAAAGAAGATCCTTTGGCCTATAAAGATCTTAGGGAAACTATAGAGGACGCCATTCTCAATCAACAGAAGAAAGAAGTGATCATTCAATTATCGCATTGGGGTTATGACTATTGGATTTTGATCATCAATATGAGAGAAGCGTTGAATATACCCTTGAACACCATAGAAGAGATACGCCAAGGGGAATATAGGATGACTTGGTGTGAGAAACACCATGGTCCAGGGGATTTTGAGCAGAAACATGCAATTAATCATCAGTGTCCTGAAGGGTTCACTCGCTTACAATTAATGGAATCTTTCCAAGATTTTTCAGATGATTTGGCAGTCAACTATGTCAATAGAATCAGAGGTGGAATAGAGCGATTTGGGATTTTTCCTGATCTAGACATACAAATATTAGGAGAAGGAGAAGTTACAGAGCTAGAGGGGGGTTCTGTTGAAATAAATCAAGGACCCTTATCAGGAACGAGCATTGATATTCCAGCGGATCCCCAACCTGGGATTCCAGAAAACTATACGTGGAAAAATAGATGGACACCATCCAATGATGGTAATAGTGCTGTTCGAGCGATAAATGAATATTCTGATGTGGATGATTATCTTGATTCAGCCAAAGATGATTTCACTGCAGTGATTGGAACTCAAGGTAAGCGCACCCCAGATGAACCGATGCCCAAGCACACCAATGCAGTTTCACCAATGGTTTTTTTTGGGCCCCATAGAACCATATTCAATGCCCCTGCTACAATAACATTGCCCTACGATGCAACCAAGATCAATAACTTAGAGAGAGTCAAACCTTATGTTTTCAATGAGCTAACACAGGCATTTGAAGCACTGCCAAGGGTACTAAAGGATGCAGAATCTGTTTTGGACACAAACAATAATACGTTAAGTTTTCAGGTTCAGGTTTTAGGTCAATTTGTTCTAGTTGAAGAACGTTAGTCTGAATGCGATTATCTCGTAATTTTTTTTATCTCGACCGAATCGTAATAGGGATTGTTGCTCTCGTAATCACAATATCACTCTTATATTCAACAGCCGAAGTTGAAGCAGGAGATGAATCATCGTTATTACTTTATAGCCAGTTTGGTGAGTTTTGTACCATGTGTGAGGCCGTTTTGTTATGCGAGAATACGAACACGAAGGATGTACACAAAGCACTTCCTCAGTCTGGACAATTTACCTTGTATCATTTGAAAACCCGTACATTTTGGTCGCAGATCAGCACAATTTGGGAATTTTTTATAAAAAATTTTAATGATGATGCAGTTAGAGGACACCGAAGACCTGTCAGCATTATAAAAGTTGACGAGAACAACTGGTCTCATCCACGGGTCGGGGAAGTACAAATTTCAATTGATCCCAATACCATTTACATCGAAGAGAAAATGATCGATCGAGAAAACAATCAATGGATTGAATTAGATACTCATAATCACATTGGGTATTGCTATCGCCTACCTTTATGGGAGTCGCTCGAGATCATAGCAAAACATAATCCTTGAGGTAGACAGTATGATTCCAAAACGTCACCCAGCTGCTATGAGCGGTATTGTTTTTCTTCTTATCATGAGGACGTTATTTGCTATTTTTTGGTTAGCAGCAGGAGTCAATAAAATAAACAGTGGCTGGGTGACAAGCGATATTTTAAAAGAGGTTTTTCTCCAGCGTTTGACTGAACTTCCGCCTGATAGTTTTGCGGTATTGTATTTAAGCAGTTTTGCCATACCTCTTCATACGTTAATAGCATGGATTATTACTTTGGGTGAATTGTATAGTGCTATAGGGTTATTAATTGGATTAACCACTCGATGGTCTGCTGGGGTCAGTTTATTTATATTGATAAATTTTGCTATCGGAGGCTATTACGATGCTTCCCTTATCCCATTTTTTATACTAGTCGCTTTATTTATTTACTACCCTTCAGGTCGATGGCTTGGCTTTGATAAATTATTACATGAAAAATACCCATCAAGTATTTGGTTTAGGTGAATTACTGTAAAAAAAGTGTTCAACCGGAATAAATTTTGGTTAAATCACGGGTTCTATATAAATTATTGCTGAACAATAGGTAGAAGTAATCATAAAGGCAAAAAATGGAAATTAATTTCTCAGCACAAGATCATCAATTTAGAGAAGAAGTGAGAACTTGGATCAAAGACGATTATCCAGCTCACGTTAAACGTAAACAAGACAATGGAGAACTGTTAACTAAAGAGGATGTAATTGATTTTCACAAGGCAGTGTCCGCTAAAGGTTGGATGGGTTTTAACTGGCCCGTTGAATATGGAGGAACCGGATGGACATCGACTCAAATTTACATATTCCAAAATGAATTTGGTCTTGCCGGTTGTCCGCCTCTATTGGCTTTTGGCGTGAATATGGTTGGACCGGTTATTTATACATTTGGTAGCGAAGACCAAAAGAAAAGGTTTCTCCCAGATATATTGAACTTTAATACTTGGTGGTGTCAGGGATATTCAGAACCTGGATCTGGTTCAGATTTAGCATCACTGAAGACTAAAGCAGTTAAAGCAGGCGATCATTACATTGTCAATGGCTCAAAAACATGGACCACTCTAGCCCAAAGCGCTAATTGGATTTTTTGCCTAGTTAGAACGGAAACCACACAAAAAAAACAAGAAGGAATTTCATTCATTCTCATAGATATGAACACTCCTGGCGTTGAAGTGGAACCTATCATTACCATTGATGGAGCACATGAAGTAAATGCTGTTTTCTTTACAGATGTAAAAGTTCCTGTAGAAAACCTGGTTGGTGAAGAAGGTAAAGGTTGGACCTATGCTAAATTTTTATTAGCACATGAGAGATTTGGTATTGCTGCTGTCGGTGCCTCTAAGCGCCAATTAAATAGACTAAAAGAGGTTGTAGCAGTACTGGATAACCCTGATCTAGATAGGAAAGTCACTGAACTTGAGATTAATTTGACTGCTTTGGAAATGACAGAATTGAGATTACTATCTGCTCTTGAGAGCGGAGCTCATCCCGGAGCCGAGTCTTCCATCTTAAAAATATGTGGTACCGAAATTCAACAAAGACTTACGGAATTGTTTCTGGAAGCTTCAGGTGAATATGCTCTTCTTTATCCTGGGCCACATGGTTATGACGATCAAGCAAAGCCTGTTGGACCTGATTATGCTGCCAATTCAGTATTCAGGTTCTTAAACTATAGAAAAACATCCATTTATGGTGGCAGTAATGAGATTCAAAAAAATATTATTGCAAAATTTATTTTAGGGTTATAACCATGAATTTGAATTATTCAGACGAACAAAAAATGTTTCGAGATCAGGTTCAAAAATTCTGTGAATCAGATTATTCGATGGATAAAAGAGGGGAAATTATTAAATCCCAAGATGGTTTTGATAAAGATTTTTGGAAACTTTTTTCAGAACTCGGATGGCTATCAATGCCCTTCAAAGAGGATGCAGGTGGATTCGGGTATGGACCAATAGAGCTTTCCATTCTGTTTGAAGAATTTGGTAAGGTTCTTGTGATTGAACCTTATTTAAGTAGTGTTGTTTTATCAGGGATGATTCTTGATAACTCCAATTTTAAGAATCGAATTGAGCTTATCGAATCCATCACAAGCGGCACTCAACAGCTATCAGTTGCCTACATAGAATCAAATCAGAATTTTGATCATTCCCTACCTGCTACTACCGCTGTTTCTGATGGTGAAAATCTTATAATTTGTGGAACTAAATCCCTAGTTTTAAACGGAGGTAATGCCGATCAAATTATTGCCTCAGTAATGTTGGATGGAGAATTTGCGCTGGTGTTGATTGATAAAGAAAATACAGGCTATGCTTGCCAAGCATATCCTACTGTTGATGGTCAGACTTGTGCTGATATTACATTTAATAGTGTTAGTATCAGTAACAAATCCATCATTGCCAGGGGTGAAGAGGCTGTAAGCCTTCTGGAAAATGCGATCCACTTAGCTACCCTATGCATTTGTGCTGAAAGTATTGGGTGTATGACGGCTTGTTATTTAAAGACTGTTGAATATACCAAAGGTAGAGAACAATTCGGTCAACCAATAAGCAACTTCCAGGTGCTTCAACATAGAATGGTAGATATGTTCATTCATACTGAACTTTGTAAATCCTTATTATTCAAAGCAATGCTTGAGTTTGATTCAAATGCAGACACAAAAAATCAATCAGTTTCTGCACTTAAATTTCAGATAGGGATCTCGGGTAAATTTGTATCCCAACAAGCTATTCAGCTTCATGGTGGGATGGGTGTGAGCAATGAAATGTTAATTGGCCATTACCTTAAAAAAATAGTTGCCATAGACGCTTTATTTGGTAATGGAAATCATCATCTCAACAATTATTCAAGTCATGATCAGAAGATTCGCAGAGTCATCCCAGATCCTGTCTAAAATCCTCGAGAAAGATACTAGATTCCTTGATAAAGGCACTTATCTTCTAGAAATAATATCCGATCTAGAACAACCTGCATTCAAGATAGGTTCTTTAGGATGCATGGATCTCAATCCAGGTACTTATTACTACATTGGTAGTGCTTTTGGTCCCGGCAATCTAAAAGCAAGATTAGAACGACATCTTGCTTCTAATAAAAACAAACACTGGCATATTGACTACTTATTGGATCATCTTGTTGTTGAAACTATCTGGTGCTGTTGCGGAGACAGAGAGAATGAACACATATGGGCTCAAAGTTTTGCTTCCAAGGATGTCATGGAGATTCCTTTAAGGGGATTTGGCTCATCGGATTGCAGTTGTGAAACACACTTGTTCTTTACTCAAAAAAAACTATCTGGTATTCGCATAAAACGCTTGTTGTCAGGTACGATCAGTGGCGAAGTTTTTTCTTCTTAATTAGTTGTTGATTAAGTAAAGCAAATAATGCCGATTACCAATGCTACGATTACTGTTAAAGAAATGGTAACCAAGCTAACTAGATCATCCATGTCACCATGATGTTCTGAATTTTTCATTTTCATTTTATAATTCACTCATTATCTAAGATCCATAGACATCATCTAATCTTTAGCTCATAGAAGCATTGATTTATGTCAGAGACCATTTGATTCAGATCAATGCTCTGAAAATCTTCGCATCCTATAGTAAAATAAATAGTCTTTTGAATTATTGAGGTAGCAGGTAGCCTTTATGAAAAGCGTAAAAAAGATTTATAATAGTGGGGATGATGATCTATTCTATATCGATTACATCCCGCCTATGAAATCCAAACAGAAATTATTTGAGCCAGGAGCTATCATCCGGAGAATGGGAGAGCCGGTCGATATGATCTATTATCTCGAGTCTGGATTTCTCACGCTCTCAAAAACTTCCAATAGTGGGAAAAGACAGGTCATCAACTTTATTTTTCCAGGCGAATATTGTGGAATAACCAATCAAAAATATTATCCTTTTGATATAGAAACGGTTTCATTTGCTTCTATAAAGCTCATTAGTATGGACGATTTTACTGCTGAGAGAAAAATCAATATTGACTTACAAGAACGGATTATCAAGCAACTTGTATATTGGTCTGACGGACTGGAAGAGTTAATATTTTTACTTGGAGCAAAGAATGCCATAGGCAAAACGGCAACATTTCTGCTCTTTTTGAAGATAAGACAACGGCAATATCTGACGGATCCTGATTACAAAGAAATCCCACTGACTAGAGCCGATATCGCAGATTTTCTGGGACTAACCATTGAAACCGTTTCCAGAACAATCACCAAGTTTAAACAATTAAAACTGATCGAAACTGTTGACCAAGGTCGAGTTAAGATTTTGGATACCCATCGGCTGGCCGAAATTGCCGATTTGGAAGTGGCTTGGGATCGATGGGAGATTAATCACAAGAAAAAAAATCGCTAATCAGCCCAGTTTTTTCCCTTCCCTAATCATTTCTTTTTAATTAACTTCTGTTGCGAATGCAGCGCAATTGAAATGATGTCTGTCGGATACTTGATTTAAATCAAACACCCTCTGATTTAAATCAAGAAGCCCTTGTCTCAGATCAATGATTATTTTTTTCACAGGAATAATAATTAGTTCCATTAACCAATTAGGAGTTATGGTAATGAGAAAAATAATGAAAGCAGAAAATGTCTTGTTGGCATTTGTTGTCGCTTTCTTACTAGGCTTTCAAGCTGTCGCTATTGCCCAAGAACAAACCAGTTCTGGTATCCAATCTGGAGATTGGATTGTTAGAGCAGGGATGGTCAATGTTGATCCTCAGTCCAACAACGGTGATATTGTTACGGTCAGCGATGATACTCGTTTATCGATCAACTTTACCTACATGGTTACAGATAACATAGGCCTTGATGTCTTGGGTGCTTTGCCGTTTGAACACGATTTATATACGACACCAACGGTAGAAACAGCTTTGGGTATTCCAACAGGAACCTGGGCAGCCAGTACAGAGCATTTGCCGCCGACGGTTAGTGCGATTTACCATTTTAGTCCTGGTAGCAATTTCAGGCCATACGTTGGGGTAGGACTTAATTACACAAAATTTTTTCACGAAAGCACTAAAGGTGGAGTATTGGGTGACCTTGGTTTAAAACCAAAGATTGACTCAACCACAGGCCTTAGTTTTCAGATTGGTTTTGATTTTGATGTAAGTGACACCCTAATTTTAAATGTTGATTATCGAAAAATAGACATTGAGCCAGACGCAGAATTATTTACTGAGTCAACGGGAGTAACCTTTCTAGCATTCGATGCACCGCTCAATCCGTCAGTGTTCATGGTCCAATTGGCAATGAAATTTTAATTCAATAAATATGAATGAAAATAATAACAATAGTAGTAATTTAGGAGGAAAATAAAATGTATATTAATTTTTGGTATCCAATCGTTATTGGAGAAGAACTCAAGGCTGGGAAGCCCGAGAAAGTCAAAGTTCTCGGTGTTGACGTTGTTGCCTTTAGAGATAGCAAAGGTAATGCAAATGTCATAAGCGACACTTGCTGTCACCGAGGCGGTTCTCTAGGTGGAGCTTGGTCAAATCTTCCAACTGCCCCTAGAATCATCGAGGATTCAATTGTTTGTCCCTACCACGGTTGGGAATTCGGCGGAGACGGTAAATGTACAAACATACCTTCATTAGGATATGGTGCGAAAGTACCTGATCGCGCCAAGGTAGACGCATATCCAGTGCAGGAAAAGTATGGTATCGTCTTCGCTTTCTTAGGCGACCTTCCAGAAGAAGAACGACCACCTCTTCTTGACATTGAGGAATATGGAACAGATGAATGGCGGACCAATAAAGTTCTAGCTTTTGAAGTTCCCTTTAATTTCGAACGTTCCGTAGAAAATGGTCTTGATCCTGCTCACAACGAGTTTGTTCATCCTACCCATGGATTTACAGGGATCAACAGAGATACTTATATAGTCAATGAAATTACAGCAGAAGATCATCTCCAAGGATGGGGGTTCTGGTTTATGCACACTTTTGATTCTCCACCTTTGCCCGAAGATGATCATCCGACATCAGAAGGCACAACCCCATGGGGAGATACCAAGACGGAACGAAGTCCTGTTACAGCAGGGGGCGGAACTCATGGTCCAAATACCCTGATCACGCACATCAATATCACTCCTGAAACAGGGTTTAGGCAATACTTCTTTGAGCAGCCGATTAGTGAGACGAAAACAAAGATTTTCTTTGTGAATAATCGTAATTTTTTGATGGATCCCAGTATGGATGAGCCGATTCATGCACGGAATCTCGTTATTGCTCAACAGGATATTGATATTCTCATTGATGTTTATCCAACAGTGACTCCTTTCGTAGTGAAAGAGGAAGTCATTGTCCCTGCAGACGTTCCTATTGTTGCCTACCGCGATTGGTTGGCTAAATTCGATGCTAAGGGTTGGAGGATTGATACCAAGGAGTTCAATGAGAACAATGGTAAAGGCAAGGCCTACGCCATCCCTGGCCCAGGCAGGAACAAGTCCAAGAACTACCCACTCGACACGCTACCACTGGTCGAAGCATCTGACGATTCGGATCCTGCAGTAATGCGGTTAAGAACTGGTTAAGAGTATAAGAGCGGTTTGATTTGGTAGAAAGCAGTGCATTTGGGCTAGGTTACCCCTATTACCTAAACCCGGTGCACTGCCGATTATGATCGGCAATATTTGATTACTGATTAATCTTCTATAGAATCTTATTAATTCATTAGGGGAAATTAACAAGATAGAAGGGCGTGCCTTTGCTTGATAGCAATTCAAATTCGGTATCCAGTAGAGATGATTCCGTCTCGTATACGGTGTCTGCCAGAGGTAAAAGTCCAAATAAGCCGATGTTTGCTTTTTTGAGGGACTCATACGGCCATTTGCCTCTCGGTCAAATTGAAAGCGTTTTTGGTTTTGTTGAGCGATCCTCACTGTATGGAGGTCGTCATTTTATGAGTCCTGAACTCTCCAACAGAGACGTGCACCAGCTTAATAATGCTGGCATTGGTTTAAGGATTCCTTTCACTAATCACTTTGTTGATTATGAGGAGTACCAGGCGAATAAACCATTGATTTCAAAATACCACAACGAAATCAATTCGGTCATTTGCACAAATGATGAATTAGCAACGTGGCTGAGGGAGGATTTTCCAAAATTCTGCCATGTTGAAGCAAGTGTGATAAAAAATATAGATAACACATCGAAGTTAGAAAAAGCCCTTGGCATCTATACGTGTGCTGTTCTGCCAATGACCAGCAATGATGATTTAGATTTTCTAGATTCTATCACTGAGAAGGCAAGGATCCGGTTATTTGCCAACGGCGGTTGTGCGTATACATGCCCGTCAAAAATCTGTTATCGCTCTCAATCAAAACTCAATAAATTCAAAGGCGGTGAATTTAAATGCTCCCAGCCGATAAAAAAAAGAGAGCTCATAGGAATGATTAACTTTGATTTGGAGCTTTTAACTAATAAAGGATTTAATAAATTTAAACTCTTGAGAGCCAGACCGGGCCAAATGACGGGCCACTGATAAGATAGACCAGGTGTTTTGAATGTTTCGTGGATGATTGACACCCATCGGGTAGGCTTATTATCCAAATCTTTTTTTTAATCCATTTTTCTGGTTGACTGGTCAAATTGATCTAGATCAAGTGACTATTGATATAGATCAAGTGCCTCATGATCTAGATCAGTGTAAATAGATGTTGTTCAAAATATCATTTTATCCAGAATTAATATCAAAAAAGCACCATAAAAAAACTTGGAACCAATATGCTTGTTACATTGATTTTCTTACTCTTTACCATCGCAGTTGTAGCATTTCATTTCTATGCCCTAGAGCAAGGTTTCTGGTTCCCAGTATTGGCATCAAACTGGGCATTGATGGATTTAACAACCAAAATTACCTTAGCAGTCAGTGCTGTTGTCTTTATAGTCATCAGTGTTTTTGTGTGTTACTGCATTTTTCGGTTTCGTCGCAGAGAAGGACACAGCGCCGATCATGAACCGGAAAACAGTAAAGAAAACAGTAAACTTGAAGGGTGGTTGACAATTTTTACAACCGTTGGGGTTATTGCACTTCTTTCACCTGGATTGATGGTCTATCGTGATTTTATCAACCCTCCTGCCGATGCCATAAAAGCAGAAGTTCTTGGGGAGCAATGGACATGGAGCTACCGTTTTCCGGGAAATGATGGCATTTATGGCAGGACCAATCCCAAGTTCTTTAGTCTTGATAACTCATTTGGTCTGGATCCATCGGATCCAGCATCTCAGGATGATGTTCTCGTTAACACCAATACGGTTCATTTCCCGATCAATCAACCGGTAGATATTCAACTCAGATCAAAAGATGTGCTGCATGATTTTTACATTCCACAATTTAGAGCCAAAATAGACATGGTTCCGGGCCAAGTTACAAAACTATGGTTTGAACCTACATTAGAAGGCGAATATGAAATCGTATGCGCAGAGTATTGTGGTATCGCACACTACAATATGCGTGGCGTAGCAATTGTAAACTCGGTGCCCGATTTTCAATTCTGGCTAGATCAACAACAAACCTTCGGTGAGTTTCAGCAACAAGCAGCCTCATCATCAGGTGGCGTTACGGATAAGGATGGTGAATTGATTGCGAGAACAAAAGGATGTATAGCATGCCATAGTATTGATGGTAAACCTGGGATCGGTCCATCATGGAAAGGCATTGCAGGTGAGGACAGAGTCTTGGTTGGAGGTGGGTCTGTGATTGCTAATGATCTTTATTTGAAACGATCAATTACCAATCCAAACGATGAAGTCGTTCTCGGTTATGCCCCGATGATGCCTCCATATCCATTATCCGAGGAAGAGTTGGATGCAATCGTGGAATACATCAACAGTCTAGGTGAATAATTTGATGATGAAATTAATGGTTAAAACTAAAAAGGAGGGAGTTTGCCATGGAATATACTGACACCTATGAAGGTCAGAGGGTTTCTGATGCAAAGAGTTGGATAACAAAATACGTATTCTGCCAGGACCATAAAGTAATAGCGATTCAGTATTCATGCGTGGCAATGTTCACGGGCATAGTTGGAGTTATATTATCAATATTAATGCGTCTGCAGCTTGGTTATCCAGATGTATTCGGGATCACTGCAGCTGAGTATTATCAGCACACTACCATGCACGGCATGATCATGGTCATATACCTTTTGACAGCCTTGTTTTTAGGCGGCTTTGGCAACTACCTCATCCCTTTGATGTTGGGAGCACGAGACATGGCATTTCCATTTGTAAATATGCTCAGTGTTCATTTTTTTACACTTTCAGTGATCATACTGATGGGCAGTTATATTGTTCCAGGGGGGCCAACCGGGGCTGGTTGGACACTGTACCCTCCTCAAGTGCTGTTACCAGGCACTCCTGGATATGATTGGGGTATTATCATGATGATCCTCTCGGTGGCTGTATTCATTATTGCATTTACCATGGGTGGCCTAAATTACGTCACCACGGTATTGCAATCCAGAACTCGCGGGATGACCTTGATGAGGATGCCTTTAGTGATCTGGTGCATCTTCCTTGCCACTGTCATTGGCCTTTTAGCCTTTCCAGCACTGTTGGTTGCTGGGGTCATGCTACTTCTTGATCGTGTTGTTGGCAGTAGTTTTTTTATGCCGGATGTTTTTCAAGCCGGACAACACGTAACCAATGTTTTCGGTACCGAATATGAAGGTGGCAGTCCACTGTTGTTTCAGCATTTATTTTGGTTCTTTGGACACCCGGAAGTCTATATCGTGGCTCTGCCCGCTTTTGGA
>CAXGBD010000006.1:0-35191 GCA_964008355.1 uncultured Gammaproteobacteria bacterium
TGAACGCTCGCTTTACGGATGAGCGCTGGATCGATAATTCCAATGATGCTTATGTAGATGACGCCTGGCGTTTTGATCTCAACGCTGGTATCGAAAAAGGCAATTGGGATGTAAATTTTTATGTGCATAATCTCTTAGATGATGACACTGTGCTTTCAGCCGGAACAGGGCCTGATATTGGTAACTCCGACTTTAGGTTTGGTCTGGTCCTAACCCTGGTGGAAACTGAAGCTTATCCTTATGGGCCGGTGATTTACACCCAGAAAGATGATGCTGGTCAATACGGCTCAGGCGACAGTAGTCTGTCAATTGTACCTGCGCCAATGATTAGAAATATGTGGTATGCAAATATTCCCGACCCAAGACAGGTTGGTATGCGTGTAACTTATAAGTTCTAAAACAGAAAGCTATGAATCAATAAACCCCTCTTCACAGAGGGGTTTATTTTTTGGGCTTGCCAAAAGGTATGGGTTTGTTTTCAATGCCCTGTGTGCTCAGCCAGTCTCGAACTGCTTCTCCGGTGCCACTAGGCCAGGGTCTTAGTTTATCTATGGGAATGGTTTTGTGATCAACCAATTCGGCTGGGTCCAGGTTTATCTCGCCCTCTTCTAAAAGAACATGATAGGCAATGATGACTTGATTCATTTGAAAAAAACTATACACGCCCACTAAGCTCGTAGTCTGGCACCCCAATCCCAGTTCCTCATTAACCTCCCTTCTCGCCCCTTCTTGTGGTGTTTCGTTTTTTTCAAGAAACCCGGTCACCAAACTAAACCAATGCTGGGGCCAGCCGATCCCTTGAACCAGAACCACGCCGTCTTCTTTTTGCGGAATAGCCGCAACAACCGGGGTGGGGTTATTCCAGTCAACGAAATCACAATCAGGGTTTGGGCAGGCGTTTCTGTAAGAGTCTGTTATGTGGGTTTTTGTTAGCGCAGAACTACACAAAGGACATGTTTTGTACCTGTCGCTAAAATAAATCATAGGGATTATCTAACCGTATTTGGATCAAGATAGCTAGCACGTAATTAAACTTTTATTCGCTAGCGAGAACACGGAAAAGAAGCGATAATAAAAAAAACAACTAAAGAGGTTTCCAATGTCTGCCTACCTAGTTTCGGTTTGCGAGGTAACAAATAAAAGTGATGCTTTGATGTCCTATGCACAACAATCAGCGGAGTTAATTTCAACCCATGGAGGGTCTTATATAATCAGAGGCCCTGCGAACGAGATCCTTGAAGGAGAGCACCTTCAGGGCAAAAGCTTAGTTATTGCCCGGTTTCCCAGTGTTGAGGCAATCAAAGGGTTTTGGAACAGCCCAGAATATTTAGCCTTCAAGCCCTTGAGAGAAGGAACTGGAATTTATGACATTGGAGTGTTTGAAGGCGCTGACTAAGAAACTGTTGTGTCGTATGATCCAAACAATGTGTTTGCTCAGATCTTAGACGGCTCTCTGCCATCTGAGCAAGTTTTTGAAGATGACCGCACTTTGGTCATTATGGATATAATGCCAGCCACCGAAGGACATGTTCTGATTATCCCAAAAACCCCGGCTGAAAATATCTACCACATGGACAACGAATTTCTCAGTGCGGTGGGGGTCACAACAAAGAAAATTGCCACCGCGATCAAAGAAGCACTAAGCCCTTCTGGTGTCATTATTAAACAATTTAACGGATCAGACGCGGGGCAGACGGTGTTTCATTATCATGTGCACATAATCCCAGTTTACCCAAACGAAAGAATTGGCGAACACGGTGCCAATATTGCTGATCCTGAAAAGCTGGCAAGAGTTGCCGCTGTCATCAAGGCCTCCATTAATAACGATAATTAAACGCGCTCTTGTTACAATGTCAGCGAATAATTATCTCTTAGTGTGCCATGGAACAGCTATTTGAATTTGCCAACAATCATTCCCTACTCGTTTCTGGGTGTGTGGGTCTTTTTTTGCTGGCTATTTTTAATGAGTTAAAAATTAAAGAAGCCAACCTGTGTGGCCTCTCTACTGTTAATGCCGTGAAGCTGATTAATCAAAATGCATTGCTTTTTGATTTACGTGCGTCAGAGCAATTCTCAACAAAACACCTGCTGAACTCGAAGAACGTCGAGCCCACAACGATCACAAAGAACTTCCTCGATGAGAAAAACACTAAAAACAAACCTGTTTTACTTGTTTGTGAAAGCGGCGGTGTAAGTAAAAAAACAAGCCTTCGGCTGAGATCTAAGGGGCTGGAAAATGTTTTCTATATAAAAGGCGGTCAATCAGAGTGGGAGGGCGCAGGCTTGCCCACTTCGTCTTTGTCTGAATAAAAAGGAGTTTTTATGAGTGATCAAAAAAATAACAAAAAAGATATCCCGGCAGAAGCGCCGGCAGAAACACAAGAAAATAAAAAAACTGTTTCATTGCAGACCATCTATATTAAAGATATTTCCTTTGAAGCACCCAATAGTCCAGATGTTTTTTTAGAAAAAGAGGTAACACCAGACACCAAGCTCAATATTGCAAACACTCATACAAAGCTCGGGGATGGTATTTATGATGTGTCGCTTAAGGCAACAGTTGAGTCAACTTATGGGGACAAAACCATGTTTGTAGCAGAAGTAGAACAAGCTGGTGTTTTTGCAATAAACGGCTACAGTGAAGAAGAAACCAGGGCCTTGATTGCTGTGTTTTGTCCAAACACCCTATTCCCTTTTATTAGAGAACTGGTCTCCGGGATTGTAACCAAAGCTGGGTTCCCGGCGTTGTTGTTGCAGCCTATTAATTTCGACTCCATTTATACCCAAGCAATGGAACAACAAAAGGACAAAAAACCCAACTAGGTTTTTATGGACAAAAAAAGCTTTTTGGTGGTTGGCGCAGGAGCTTGGGGCACTGCACTTAGCATCCAGCTTGCAAATAATGGGCTTGCTGTATCGCTCACCTCCAACGACAAAGACAACCTGAAAGAGCTAGCCCGCGCAAAAGAAAACAAGCGTTATTTGCCTGGTGTTCAGCTTCCTGATGCAATAAACATCGAGCCAGATTATGCGAGCTGCATTGCCAGCAGTTCTTCTGTTTTAGTCTGCGTTAAAAGCAAATATTTTTTAAGCGCTCTACAAGCATTAAGTGCCCACATGACGCCTGAGCAGAACTTAATTTGGGCAACCAAGGGCCTGGACTCAGAAAAAGGGCGTCCTTTATCTGAGTTAATCAAACAGGATTTTTCTAAATTAAAAAAAACAGCTGTCATTTCTGGGCCCTCTTTTGCCAAAGATGTGGCTCAAGGAATGCCAACAGCCATAACGCTCGCCTCAGAAAACATTGGGGACTTAAGAGAGCTGGCAGGGCTTCTAACGGGGCAGTCTTTTAGGGTTTATACATCAACCGATATCATCGGAGTTCAGTTGGGCGGGGTTTTTAAAAATATCATTGCCATTGCGGTTGGTGCCTCTGACGCACTTGGGTTTGGGGCAAACACGAGGGCTGCTTTAATCACAAGAGGGCTTGGCGAAATGAAAAGAATTGGTTTGGTTTTTGGCGCAAGGGCAGAAACATTTTTTGGTCTTTCTGGGCTGGGAGATTTAGTGCTAACCTCTACCGACAACCAGTCCCGGAACAGACAGCTGGGCCTTTTAGTTGGCTCGGGGCTTTCACTGGATGCTGCTGTTAAAAAGCTTGGGGCAACTCCTGAAGGGGTGCATGCAGTTAAAGCAATTTACAAAAAAGGAGCTCTGCAAGAAAGCTTGCCGATAGCCAAAGCGGTGTATAGTATTTTATTTGAAGATGTTCCTGCTGAAGGCTTGGTGAAACAATTAATGTCTCGGCCTATAAAAGAAGAACATTAGAACGGTTCGGTGAAAGCTTTTTGTCTTATTGGCTCAAAAAAAAGAATTAATTAAAGAGAACAACATATGCCCCGCATGACTCCCAGTGAAGCCTTTGTAGAAACAATGGCTGCCCATGGTGTTACAGAAATTTTTGGAATCATGGGCTCTGCGTTCATGGATGCCATGGATATTTTCGAGCCTGCTGGGATTCGTTTTGTGTCCGTTGTGCACGAGCAGGGCGCAGCACATATGGCTGATGGTTATTCCCGAGTCAGCGGAAGACAGGGTGTTTGTATTGGTCAAAATGGTCCCGGTATTAGCAACTGTGTCACAGGGATTGCGGCTGCCTTTTGGGCACACTCTCCGGTGGTCATTGTTACTCCTGAAACAGGAACCATGGGAATTGGTTTGGGTGGGTTTCAGGAGGCAAACCAGTTGCCCATGTTCCAGGAATTTACCAAATACCAAGTGCATCTCAACAACCCAAACCGAATGGCAGAGTTTACTGCACGTTGTTTTGACAGGGCTCTCTCTGAAATGGGGCCAACTCAAATCAACATTCCAAGGGACCTGTTTTACGGTGATATTAATGTGGAGATTCCACAGCCCCGATGTTTAGATCAGGGGGCTGGTGGAGAAAAAACCTTGAACGAGGCGGTAAAGCTACTCACCAATGCCCAATTTCCTGTCATTGTCTCAGGAGGCGGCGTGGTCAATGCCGGCGGTGTGGGTGCGTGTAGGTTGTTAGCAGAGCGTCTTGGCTCCCCCGTCGTCAATAGTTATTTACATAATGATTCATTTCCCGCAAGTCATCCTCTTTGGTGTGGACCGCTTGGTTATCAGGGCTCGAAAGCGGGCATGAAGCTCATTAACCAAGCAGACGTTGTGTTGGCGCTTGGCACCAGACTGGGCCCGTTTGGAACCCTGCCACAATATGGTCTTGATTACTGGCCGGACGCTGCCAACATCATCCAAGTGGACGCTGATCATAGAATGTTGGGGTTGGTTAAGAAAATCTCTGTTGGTGTTTGCGGTGATGCCAAAGCATCTGCTGAGGTTCTGCTTGATAGGCTTGACGGGATTAGCCTGGCAAGTGACAAAAACAAGAAAGAACGAGCAAAAAAAATTGCAGCCGCTAAGAAAGAATGGGAGCAGGAGCTTGATGGGTGGATTCATGAGAAAGACGCCTTTAGCGAAGAGGCCATCAAAAAAGCCGGTCGGGGTTTTCTGCATCCGCGCCAAGTCTTACGTGAGCTTGAAAAAGCAATGCCAGAAGATGTTATGGTCTCAACCGATATCGGTAATATTAACTCAATCGCGAACAGTTATTTGCGCTTTGAAAAACCCCGAAGCTTTTTTGCCGCTATGAGTTTTGGCAATTGTGGTTATGCGTTTCCAACAATTATTGGCGCCAAAGTCGCTGCTCCTGACCGCCCTGCCATTGCCTACGTGGGAGATGGCGCTTGGGGCATGAGCATGGGTGAGGTCATGACCTGTGTGCGTGAAAATATACCCACAACTGTTGTTGTTTTTAATAATGGTCAGTGGGGCGCTGAGAAAAAAAATCAGGTGGATTTTTATAATCAGCGTTTCGTAGCCGGAGAGCTTGATAACCAAAGCTTTGCCAATATTGCTCGCTCCATGGGAGCAGAGGGAGTCACTGTCAACCAACTTGAGGATGTTGGAACAGCTCTAAAAACCGCCCTTGACGGACAAATAAATGATCACAAAACCACAATTATTGAGATTATGTGCACGCAAGAGTTGGGTGACCCTTTTCGGCGTGATGCGTTATCAAAACCGGTTAGATACCTGGATAAATACAAAAAATACGTCTGAGCCGAGAAACGTTTTATGTTGAGCTCCGTACCTTTTGAATGTCCCGTATCATTACTTGCACAAGCCCAGCGCCATGTGCCCTTAAAAACTGCAGTCGTTAACGCTGAAACCGAACTGGTAATGACAAGCTCTAAATTGGCCACGGAACATAATCTGATCGAGCCGACGCTGGTCGGCGACCCTAGAACAATCAACTCCATTGCCGCCGCTATCAATTGGGACATCAGAAAACTCGCTGTAGTTGATGCTAAAAATGAAACAACGGCCGCGAAGCTCAGCGTGGGTCTTGCGCGTAATGGAGAGGTTTCTGCATTAATGAAGGGTCATATTCACTCAGAGACTTTAATGCAGGAAGCCTTACGTCGTAATCAAGGAATTCGTTTAAGGCATCGCCCCAGCCACGCTTTTTATATGACTGTGCCTGGTCATGAGCAGGGCATTTGTATAACTGATGCTGTTATTAATGTTTTGCCTCGGGTGAAACAAAAAATTGAAATTGCACGTAATGTTATAGAGCTCATGCACGCACTTGGAATACCTAGGCCGCGAGTTGCTCTGGTTTCTGGAGCCGAAGAGCCAATACCTGAAATGCCTTCCAGCATAGAGGCTGTTGAGGTTATCAAAGAAGTTGAAAAAGGTGCTTTGCGTGGCGCTGATGTCGCTGGGCCTATGGCTCTGGATGTGGCAATTTCAGAACAGGCCGCGACAATAAAAGGCGTGAACAATGCAGTTGCTGGCAAAGCAGATGTCTTACTAGTGCCAAATTTAGAGGCTGGGAATATTTTATTTAAGCAGATGGTTTATTCTATGAGCGCCACCGCTGCTGGTTTAGTGCTTGGTATGAAGGTTCCCATAATGCTTACCTCACGCGCTGACCCTCCTGAAGCGAGGCTTGCTTCTGCAGCGTTGGCCTCTATTTATGCCGCCCACAGGAGAACAAAATGAAGTCCGTGGGCTCTGTTATTTTTATTGTGAGCTTGGTTGTTTTAATTTTTTCTTGGGTTGCTTGGGACGACCAATCGGCAGATATTATTTTTATCGGGGATCATATTATTACGGTAGATTCAACAGCTGTAAACGTGACCGCTGTGGCTGTGGCTGGCCAAAACATTGTGGCAACCGGCTCAGCAGAGGAGGTTTTAAAGCTAAAAAAGAGCTCCACGCGGATTGTTGAGCTTGGGAACAATGCCTTGGTTCCTGGGTTTATTGATGCCCATGGTCATATGACTGGTGTTGCTAAGTTAACCGAAATAATTGACCTTGCCTCGCCACCAGTTGGTCGTGTCGAGAATATTGATGATATCGTTGCTTTAATTGAGTCTAAAATTGACACACAAAAACTCGTGCCTGGGACTTGGGTGCTCGGGTTTGGTTACGATGACTCGCTGCTTGAAGAAAAACGACACCCAAATCGTGATGATCTTGATCGAGTTTCGTCTGATCACCCAGTGCTGTTAACCCATGTTTCTGGACATTTAGCCACTGTAAATTCAGCAGCTCTTCGGCAACAAAAAATAGATCAAAACACAGAAAACCCTCCCGGAGGAGTAATACGTCGGCGGCCTGGTTCGAGAGAACCCAACGGGGTGCTGGAAGAAACAGCAATGGGTTTGTTTTCAAGAAATCTAATGGCTCCTATGAAAGATGACAAGTTTGAGCATTTAGTCAGACAGGCAGTACAACGCTACACAAGCTATGGCATCACCACGATACAAGACGGCGGCACCAATATGGCCGATATTGAGCGGCTGCGTGCGGCTGCAAACAGAAAACCCTATGCTGCTGATGTGGTGGTGTTTCCCTGGTCAAACTCATTCGATGATAATCAGTTAGCGGCCATTGAGGCCGAGCCCTCCTACACCAATGGCTTAAGACTGGGGGGTATAAAGTTTGGGCTGGACGGATCTCCACAAGGCCGCACGGCTTTTCTTTCTCAGCCTTACAATGAGGGCCCACCGGGGGCGGCTCCCGATTATCGAGCTTATCCGACTTATCCAGCAGAAAAACTCAACCCCAAAATTGCTCGATTACTTGAACGGGGCACTCCTACGCTAGTGCATGCAAATGGTGATGCCGCCATTGATATGTTGCTCGATGGTGTCACAGCGGCCTTTGATAATAAAGAACTGTCAGACCACCGTACCGTAATTATTCACGCACAGCTCATGCGCAAAGACCAGCTTGAAAGAACCAAAAAGCTAGGCCTGGTCCCTTCTTACTATTCAGCACACCCCTTCTTCTGGGGCGATTGGCATCGCCGAAGCTTTGGTGAAGAGCGGGCGGCGTTCATTAGCCCAGCAGCAGAAACGGCGCGCATGCAAATACCGTTCACCATTCACAATGATGCGCCGATTGTTCCCCCGGATATGATGCGTTTAATGTGGGTTGCAGTTAACAGAAAAACGCGCAGTGACTTTGTTTTAGGGCCCGACCAACGCTTGACACCAATGCAAGCCTTGCATGCAATTACGCTGGGTGCTGCCTATCAATACTTTGAAGAAAATAAAAAAGGATCAATTACCCCTGGCAAACAAGCTGATCTAGTGATCCTAGAGCGTAATCCGCTGTTGGCAAACCCCGATACGCTGAAAGACATTTCAATTATAGAAACCTTTGCTCGGGGACAGTCGGTATTTAAAAAATAACAATGAATTTTTGAGGTTAGTTTTATGGCAACCATTGATGAAACAATTAACGAAGCTTTTAAACCATTAGCGTCGGCGTTTAATGATTTAGTTTTTTATTCGGTTCCAATTGGGAAATCGCAACTCCCTTTGATTGTGGTTTGGCTGATCGCAGGTGCTTTGTATTTTACGTTTTATTTACGGCTCATTAATGTCCGGGGATTTGCACACGCGGTTCGGATTGTTCTCGGAAAAGAAGACAAAGCAGACAAAGCACCGGGCGAAGTTTCACACTTCAGGGCGCTAACAACTGCTGTATCTGGCACTGTGGGTGTTGGCAACATCACCCATGTTGCTGTTGCTATATCTATTGGTGGCCCGGGGGCTGCTTTTTGGCTCATTGTTGCCGGCTTTTTAGGCATGGCGTCTAAGTTTGTTGAGTGCACTTTGGGAGTTAAATACCGTCAGGTCAATGCTGACGGGTCTGTCTCAGGCGGGCCCATGTATTATATGGACAAAGGTCTTGCTGAGCAGAACTTGCCTCGTTTGGGTAAGGTGATGGCTTGGTATTATGCCATTTGTATTGTTGTTGGCTGTCTTGGGGTGGGTTGCATGTTCCAAGCCAACCAGGCGTATGTGCAATTTGTCAATGTCACGGGCGGCGCTGAGGGGTTTTTCGCTAGTCGTGGGTGGTTGTTTGGTTCGATCTTGGCTCTACTCACCGGTCTAGTCATCATTGGCGGAATTAAAAGCATTGCCAGGGTCACCTCAAAGCTTGTGCCCTTTATGGCGCTCTTGTACGTTGGCTCTGCGCTGGTGGTGATTGGGGCTAATTTTTCTGCCATTCCCTCCGCTGTTTCGTCGATCATCACTAACGCGTTCAGTCCTGAAGGGGTCACCGGCGGCATGATCGCGGTTCTCATTTTAGGCTTTCGCCGCGCGGCCTTTTCCAATGAGGCGGGAATTGGGTCTTCGGCCATCGCCCATGCAGCAGTTAAAACTGACGAGCCCCTGACACAGGGGTTTGTGGCCATGCTGGAGCCGTTTATTGACACTGTTGTCATTTGCACAATTACCGCACTTGTTATTATTCTCACCGTCTACGACCCGGCAATGCTGAACGAAGGAACCATCCGCGGTGTTGAGCTGACATCAAGCGCATTTGCCAGTGTTATCCCTTGGTTTCCAAGCGTGCTTGCTGTTGTGGTAATGTTGTTCGCGTATTCAACCATGATCTCTTGGTCTTATTATGGGTTGGAGGGCTTTGTTTATATGTTTGGGTCCAAGCGCCGAACAAAAAGAATTTTCAACACCGTTTTTTGTTTGTTTGTGGTGTTGGGTTGTACTGTGCAGCTTGATGCCGTTCTAGATTTTTCAGATGCTATGATCTTCGCGATGGCGCTTGCCAATATGCTGGCGCTGTACTTGCTAGGGCCAAACGTGAAGCGGGAACTGGACGCTTATTGGGCCAGGTTAAAAACAAGATCATCTAGTTGACTGGTAGAGTAAGATTAAAACAAAGGGGTCAAATGAAAGCTTTTTTTGAAAAAACCATTAATGAAAAGATAAGGTTAGTTATTGCGTTGTTGTTTCTTCTTCCTCCTTTCAGCCTTACCTCCGCTCATGACGACCCATCTTCAATCAGCAAATCTTCGGACGATGAAATTGTTCTAAGGAGAACCACTTTAATTGTGAGAGACGTTGAGCATTCATTAAACCTGTACCGGGACTCCATAGGCATGGAAGTCATTTATGATCAGGTTATCGAAAGAGGTGAAAAAGAAATAAGGCTGGTGTTTTTAAAAACAAAAGACGACTACATTGGGGTGCTTGGGTTGGTTGATTATGAATACAATCATCCAGAGGCAGAGGCCAAAAGAAAGCCGGTTCGCAAAGAGGGCTTCACTCCACAAAACCCTGTTCTAGTTTTTAATACCAATGACTTAGAGAATAAATGGAAGATGATTATGAAGGTAGAGGGGGTTGATATAATTCAAGAACCAACATATACAGAATACCCCTCCTATGATGGAAGCAGCGTGATCAAGGTGCGCGTGTCAAAGTTTTATGACGTTGATGGCTATTTAATCGAGCTGAATCAGGTATTGAGCTCAATCCATTAATATGATGACCAAGTTTAAAACAGGCTAATCGCTATGTATTATGGTGAAAAGCTCAATAGTGTTTCTCACTTGGTCGGTGCCGCTCTAGCGCTGGTTGGTCTTGGGGCTCTGCTAACGATCAGCATTCAAACAAACGATGTCTGGGTTATTGCTAGCTTCAGCCTTTTTGGGCTTACCTTAGTTTTGCTTTACACCATGTCCACCCTGTACCACAGCTTCCAAGTGCCTCGGCTAAAAGCGTTTTTCAATCTGATGGATCGTATCTCTATTTACCTGTTAATTTCAGGCACTTACACGCCCTATATGCTGGTAAGCCTAAGTGAAGGCAATGGTTGGTTAATACTGAGTATTGTCTGGGGCCTGGCGCTGGTTGGCATCCTTAGTGAGGTTTTTCTCAAGGGAAAAGCCGTCCAAGTTGGGCAGATGATAATTTATCTGGGAATGGGGTGGGCTTGTTCCTTTGATCTCAGCAGTCTCAAAGAAGCTCTTCCAAGTGTGGGTTTTAGCCTGCTAATAGCTGGCGGCCTGGCTTACACCGTTGGGGTAATTTTTTATGTACTGGGCGAAACGAGCAAGCTAGCTCATGCTCACGGTATCTGGCACTTTTTTGTGCTGCTTGGCAGCGCCTGTCACTTCGCCTCCATACTAGGGTATGTGCGCTAGCAGGGGTTGTCCGCATTTAACAAAATATAAGCAGCAAGCTATGGCTTTAGTTTTTTAGGTGTCAAAAACTCTTCGGGCATTGGAATTAGTTTAATGGTTGAGGTGGCCGTGGCTACTAATTTTTCTTTTTGATAAAGCGAGCTTGAGAAATACCCAATGTTGTTGCCGAGTCTGACAGTCTTGGCTTCAGAGGTTAGTTTGCCCGGATGTGCGGGCGCTAAAAAGCTAACGTTGATATCCAGGCTTACCGGGTTGAGCTTTCCTCCCGAAAGAGCAATCAAGAGATGTGCCATCGAGGTGTCCAGCATTCCTGTAACAAAACCGCCCTGCACCACCTGGGTTGGTGAATGACAAAACTCAGGCACGGCCTCGAACTCCATTTTTAAAAGTGTAGGATCTGATTCGAAGTGAGTGGCCCTTCCGTTGAGCGTTTCTATACAAGGGGGCCTGCTTGAATTTAGCAATTCTAATATTTTCTTGTCATTGCTCATTTCAGCACTGGATTATCGGCCCATGGCTTTCTTGCTGAGAAAAACAGGAAACTCTGAGCGTATTTTGTCGTCAACTTCATCGCTCACATGCTTTGGAAAGTGGGTAGCAAGAATGTGTTCTTTGCGTTGAACCGCTTCGTTTAAAGCCTCTGGTTTGCCAGAGTCGCTCCAATCGCTAGGACTGAGCCTGTTATAAAGCTCAGGATAGATGTATTCGGTTTGCATAACGTTCAGCGTCTGGTCCGAGCCCAAGTAGTGTCCTTTGTTGTTTAGGCAAACGTCCTTAGTGACATCAAAGGCCAGCGTTTCTTCATTCACTGTCATGCCTTTGACCACGCGCAAACAAGCTCCAAGAACATCATTATCCAGCAACAGGCTTTCCGGGCAGGCGCTCAGCAGGCTGGCGTACATGCCGGCTGATTCATAGATAATATTAGCTCCGGACAGTGCTGCAATTGTAGCGTTTGAGGCATGTTCTGCGCCGCCCTGAAAATCAGGCAGTTTGGAGTCCGTCATTCCACAACCAGTGCCCGTTGGCAAATCTAGGTATTGGCCTACTTGTGCACAAGCCGCTGAGAGAAGACCTTGTTCAGGTGAGCCTCCGCTCATGGCTCCGGTGCGTAAATCAGAGACAAAAGACCACGCTCCCAGGATTGCTGGTGCTCCTGGTTTTATCGCGTTGAGATACACCAGGCCGCCCAGGCATTCTGCCCAAGCTTGGGATACTGCGCCTGCCAGACAAGCGGGCGCGGTTGCTCCAGCCTGGCCTGCGGAAAGCAACAACACCGGCATGCTTCCTTCAACAGCGACTCGCAAACACTCTAAAGCCTCTTCAGCAAATTTCATTGGTGACACCACAAAACAACTGGACTGACTAACAAAAGGTCGTGCTCGCCAAGCTTCTTCACTGCCTGCTATTAAATGTAATAGCTTGAGCGTCTTTTCTAAATGCTGTGCTTCAGTCCAGCTAGAGCCGACATGCTTAGTTGTTCCCATCACCGAGTTATAGGTGGTGTTTAAGTCCATAGCATAATTGTCTTTGATGTCACAAAGCACATTGGTGCGTTGAAACATATGTATGTGTTCGCAAGTATCAGCGATGCGAGACATGTCATAGAGGTCTTGTGCCGACGACTCCCTGTTGGTTTTTTTCACCGGGTCAGCGATCATAACTGCAGCTCCAGCTGTAGCAAAATAAACACGGCTTCCTGTGACATGAAGATCATGGCGAGGTTCTTGGCCATGCAACACAAGGTCACGATTGCTGGACTCAATAGCTTTTTTTACCACTTCGCGGGGCATGCGGAGTCGCCCATCGTCTCCAATCTCTGCGCCATAGTCGGTGCAGGTTTTAGCGCAGTGTGGCGTGGCCTGACCAAACCCAACCTCTTCTAAAATACGAAAACTATTCTCGAGCACGGCTCTGACGTCTTCGATGCTCAACGGTTTGTATTGACCTCCCGTTTCTCCGGGATGAACGGGCTTTTTTGCTTCGGTCAGTGGTGATGATCGAGCATTAACTTTGGCTTTGTGTCCCCCGCTTCGTCTTGGCATAGTTGTTTTCAGTTGTATATAAGGCGCTTGAATTAGTGTACAGCCAAGGTTTATTCAAGTAAACTTTTAGGGTGGTTGGTGTTGCCACACCCAAAAGCGGCGCTAAGCCAAGCCCTGGAATCCCAACTGTCTCATTGCCTCATACACAACAATGGCAGCTACGTTTGAAAGATTTAAGCTGCGGCTGTTCTTTTTCATTGGCAGTCTAACAGGCTCCTCGCAGACGCTTGAGTTTAAAGCTTTTTGCGGCAAGCCTCTTGTTTCTGAGCCCAAAAGCAGAGCATCATTGTTTTGAAACTTAGCTTCTGTATACAGCGCTGTTCCCTTAGTAGAAAAAGGAATGATTCTTTTGCTGGAAAGTTCAGCAACACACTCTTCAAAGTTTTTGTGCTCAACAACATTGGCCATTGCATGATAGTCTAAGCCGGCTCTTTTGAGTTCTTTTTTTGAAAGCTGGAAACCCAAAGGGTGGATTAAATGAAGCGTGGTTCCGGCGTTTGCACAAAGCCTGATAATGTTTCCTGTGTTAGGTGGGATTTCTGGCTGATATAATATTAAACTAATCATGAGCACAGTATGGTTGCTGACAACACAATTTCAACAGAATTTTTAGGCCTATCTTTTAGGTCCCCTATTGTTTTGCTTTCTGGATGTGTTGGGTTTGGAGATGAGTATAGCCGCATAGATGGTTTTTCTTTATCTGGTGTTGGCGGCGTGTTTCTCAAGGGCACAACCTTGGAGCCAAGAGCTGGAAACAAACCACACCGAGTTGCTGAAACCCCGGCAGGAATGCTCAACTCAATTGGTCTACAAAATCCTGGTGTTGAAGAAGTCGTAAACAACCTGCTCCCTAGCCTAGAGCCACCTGAAACGCTCTATTTTGCCAATGTTTCTGGCTCCACGATAGACGAATACGCTGCGGTTACAGAAAAATTTAACAACACCTGCGTCTCTGGCATTGAGTTAAACATTTCTTGTCCCAATGTTGACAAAGGGGGCATGCATTTTGGCAATGACCCTGAGATGTCCGCTCGGGTGGTGGAAGCATGCAGAGGCGTTACAACAAAACCCTTGATTGCAAAACTATCTCCCAACCAAACAGACATAAAAACAAACGCGGAACGCTGTATTGGTGCCGGCAGCGACGGGTTGTCGGTTGTCAATACCATAAGCGGCATGGCCATAGACATAGAATCGCAGAGGCCCCTTTTAGGCAACAATGCGGGTGGGTTGTCTGGTCCAGCCATTAAGCCCATTGCCCTGCTGAAAGTCAGAGAGGTCTACAGCGTGGCCAAAAAATATGGAGTTCCGATCATAGGCCAAGGCGGCATTTCTAGCTCTGCTGATGCTATTGAGTTTCTCCTTGCGGGAGCCAGCGTTGTTGGGGTTGGGACCGCTTTGTTTTCTGACCCTTTATTGTGCGACAAAATCAACCAAGGCCTAAGCAAATACCTCAAAGAACACAACATTAGCTCCATAGGCGGCCTTGTTGGCGCCCTAAAAGAAAACAACTAAGCCGCTTGCTAACCTGGCTGTGTGTTTCAGTTTTTTATTAAGCAGCTCAGTCCGTCAACGTGCCAACAATATGTGCCATTATCCTGTAGGGGTCTGCGTTTGAGGCAGGTCGTCTGTCTTCTAGATAACCATTATAGTTGTTGTCAACTACATTGACTGGTATGCGTATACTTGCACCTCGATCTGAAACGCCATATGAAAATGTTTCAATGCTCTGGGTTTCGTGAAGGCCTGTTAGTCTCATGTCATTATCTGAGCCGTATTCTGCAATGCCCACTTTGTGGACGCTGCCTAGTTTTTCACAAATACCGTTCATGAGCTCTTCTGAGCCGCGCTCTCTCATTTCATCGTTGGAAAAATTAGCATGCATTCCTGAGCCGTTCCAGTCTCCTTGTTGTGGTTTTGGGTGAAAATTTACTGACACGCCATATTCTTCAGCGACCTTTATCAAAAGATAGCGACTTACCCACAGATCATCTCCCGCTTTGACGCCCTTGCCAAAACATTGGTACTCCCACTGGCCAAGTGCAACCTCAGCGTTTGTGCCGGTAAGCTGGATGCCAGCGTCTAGGCAGACATCAAGGTGTGCTTCTGATATTTCTCTGCCCATAACGTTGCCCGCGCCAACGCCACAATAGTAATCGCCTTGAGGCCTTGGTGTTCCGTCTTCCCAGCCAAGTATGGTGCCATCTTCTGGGTTTGTAAAAAAATACTCTTGCTCAAAACCAAACCACCATTCCTCTGCAACTAGTCCCTCGCAGGCGCTTCTAGTATTAGAGGGGTGTGCTTCTTTTGATGCAAGAAGCACCTGGTTCATAACCAATACGTCTGAAGTTAGGGGACCGGGGTATTCGTTTGCTGGTTTTAATACGCAGTCAGAGTCACCTCCTCCTGCTTGTTGGGTAGATGAGCCATCAAAATTCCAAACGGGGGCCGCCGCATCGGTGGTGACTTTAATTTTGCTTCTTAGTGTTTGCTCTGGCTGATAGCCATCTAACCAGATGTACTCATACTTTTTCATTTTGCTCTCCTTTTGTTGTTTTATTAGCTGGCAAATGAAGGTGTTCGTCCTGAGATAAACGGCTCCGTTTCTTCAGCTTTCGCTTACTTGCGTCTCAAAATAGGTGGTTAAACCAAGAGTATTTTTTGTGCCTTGTGTGTAAAACCTTGCAGCACAATAACATCATACTTATCGGTTGTTCGCTGTTCAATGGTTTTGTTTTAATTTTGGTCTTTTTGTTAGTTGATTTGTTTCTTTTTTAGGTTTTGGACTACAAACAACGCTATAATTTTATGGTTTAAAGATAGCTGAGCTTTATAAACACAAGGATAAAACTATGACCGCTAAAACCATGGATGAGCTTGTTTCGCTTTGTAAGCGGCGTGGCTTTGTGTATCAGTCGAGTGAGTTATATGGCGGCCTCCAGGGGCTTTATGACTATGGCCCACTCGGGGTTGAGCTAAAAAACAACCTTAAGCAGGCCTGGTGGAGCGCCATGGTCTATGACCGAGACGACATTGAGGGGCTAGACGCTTCCATTCTTACCAACCCCCAAGTATTACAATACTCAGGGCATGAAGATGCTTTCACAGATCCCCTAGTGGACTGCCGAACGTGTAAGTCTCGGTGGCGCGCCGATCATGTAGAAAAAGCCAGGTGTCCTTCGTGTAACTCAAAAGACCTGACCGAACCTCGTCCGTTCAATTTAATGTTTAAGACCAACGTTGGTCCTGTCGATGACGGTGTTTCTTTTGCATATTTGCGCCCTGAAACAGCACAACAAATTTTTACTAATTTTAAAAATGTTCTTGATTCCACCTCAAGAAACCTACCTTTTGGAATAGCACAAATAGGTAAGGCCTTCCGCAACGAGGTAACCCCAAGAAATTTTATTTTTAGAACCAGGGAATTCGAACAAATGGAGCTAGAGTTTTTTGTCGAGCCTGGAACAGATGAAAAATGGCATGATTTTTGGGTGCAGAGTCGACTAAAATGGTGGACAAGCCAGGGCATTGACCCAAAAAACCTAGAGCTACACCATGTAAAAGGAAACGAGCTGCCACACTACTCTAAAGCAACGGTTGACATAATGTACCGCTTCCCTCACGGATCAGAAGAGCTTGAAGGGATATCCAACCGAACAGACTTTGATTTAGGCTCGCACACCAAAGGCCAAGGACGTTTAAGCATCGTCTCTAAGGTGAAGAAAAACCCTGACTCTACCACAAGGTTGGCCTTCCAAAACAAAGAAACGAACAGCTGGAAGGTTCCCTATGTGATTGAGCCCTCCTCAGGGGTAGACAGGGGCTTTTTGGCTGTCTTAAACGAGGCTTACAAAACAGAAAAACTAGAGAATGGAAAAGAGCGCCTGGTGCTTGCCTTAAAACCACATTTGTCTCCAATCAAGGCGGCTGTTATTCCTTTGAAGAGGAACAACAATGACCTAATAGAGCTGTCTTTAAGAATCAAAAAAAGACTACAGGGTTTACAGCTTGGGCGCATTCTTCTAGAAAACTCTGGCAATATAGGCAAAAACTATCGGCGACATGATGAGGTTGGCACACCCTTGTGTGTTACCGTAGACTTTCAAACCCTAGAAGACCAGACGGTTACCCTGCGTGACCGTGACACAATGGACCAAGAGAGGGTTCCTATTTCTGACATTCCCTCTCGCCTTCAAGACCTGCTAAACTTTAAATAAAGTGTTTTTTAAAAGGCCCTAGTCGTCCGAATGAAAAACCTGCTTATCTTTCTCGGGTCTTCGCTTTATACGCTCTTGTTTTTTCTAAGTGTTGTGGTCCTGGGTTTTTTTGTTCTGTTGCCCAGCCCAATAATTAAAGAAAAAGAAAGGTGGAAAATTTTAAGCTTTTTTTCGCGCAGCAATGTTTATGCCTGCAAGGCCTTGTGTGGACTGCATTATGAAGCCCTTGGCCTAGAAAACCTTCCAAAAAAGCCCTGTGTTGTCTTCTTAAAACATGCTTCTGTATATGAAATGTTTTTTGCCGTATCGCTCCTACAGCCGTCTTCTTATGTTGCAAAGTATGAGCTCATGTTTGTTCCTATACTCAGGGGAGCTCTAAAAGCACTAAAGTGTATCCCAGTAAAAAGAGGGCTTGGAAAAGCAGAGGTCTCAAAGGTATTAGAACAAGGGGAACGCTGCTTAAAGGATGGTAGGTGGATAGTGATCTGCCCAGAGGGAACCAGGGTTCCTTATGGCGAAACAAGACGCTATGGCCTAAGTGGCTCACTGCTTGCAAAAGCGGTAGGGGCTGATGTTTTACCTATCGCTCATAACGCCGGGTATTTTTGGGGAAGGCGTTCCTTAATCAAAAAGCCAGGCCTGATAACCTTTTCTGTCGGAAGACCCATAGAAACCAAGAATAAAAATGCCCAGGAGATCAACCAAGCTGCCCAGAGTTGGATCGAAGAAGAAATATCAAAAATGACGACTAAATAGGGATTTATCTCTATTTTTGATGCTTTTATAGGAACATATAGCTATTTTATAAGTATTATATGTCTAGGTTGGACACGTTTAACGCATTTTCTTCGATAAAAGCCCTCCTGGGTGGAACCTCATCACCCATAAGCTTGTCGAACGTTCTTTCTGTTTCGTGATCATCCTCAATTCTTACCTGCACCAAGACCCTCGTTTTAGGGTCTAGCGTTGTTTCCCAAAGCTGGACTGGGTTCATTTCACCCAAGCCCTTGTACCTTTGAATGCTTTGCCCTCTCTTTGCGTTTTTTATCAAGTCGTCAAGACCTTGCCCAAGGGAACTAAACTTTTGCTTATTGTCTGGCGTCTCAACAATTACTCCCTTGGCAAAGGACTTTTCAATGTCTTTATATTTTTTAATCTGTTGGTAGTCTTCCGATTTAAAAAAGGTAGCTGGAACCTGCCCGATCTGCGTTCTTCCGTTTAGCTCTTCTTTTGTTTCTATGAAAAAAAGACCGTCTTCATCTTCAAAAACACTGAAAGAGACACTGGGCATGTTTTTTCTATTTTTAGCCTTGCTGTTTTTTTGAATTGTCTTAGTCCATGCTGTTAGTTTCTTTTTGCTTGCTGCGTCTTTTTTTGTGATTGGCTTTGCTGCCAAAAGAGTTGCAGAGGCCTCTTCTGTTGTTTGCATGGAGAGTCTTAAGTGTAGGTTTTTAATTGAAAGGTGTTTATCAATTATTTCAAAGAGGCTGTTGCCATCAATTTTTTTCTTTTTGCCTGGTCCAGAGATGCTTTTCCCATCAATAGCGTTTGAAATAATTATTTTATTAAGCTCATCATCATCCCCAACATACTGTTCTCGTTTTCCTTTTTTAACCTTATACAGAGGCGGTTGTGCAATATAAATATTTCCATTGGAGACAAGCGCTGGCAGCTCATTAAAAATAAAGGTCAAGAGAAGGGTTCTGATATGGGCACCGTCAACATCAGCGTCAGTCATAATTATCACTTTATGATATCTAAGCTTTTCAAGGTCAAACTCTTCCCTTATTCCACAGCCCAGTGCTGTAATCAATGTACCAATTTCTACAGATGAAAGAATTTTGTCTTTTTGTGCTTTTTGAACATTGAGTATCTTGCCCTTCAGCGGAAGAATTGCTTGTGTTTTTCTATCCCTGCCTTGTTTAGCAGAGCCTCCTGCGGAGTCACCCTCTACAAGAAATATTTCACACAGCTCAGGGTTTTTTTCTTGACAGTCTGCAAGCTTTCCAGGGAGCCCTGAGATTTCTAATGCTCCCTTTCTGGTCATTTCTCTTGCTTTTCTGGCAGCCTCTCTTGCTCTAGCTGAATCAATGACTTTACTCGTTATAGCTTTTGCTTCCTTGGGGTTTTCCAACAAAAACTCTGTCAGGCATTTGTTCATTACAGACTCAACAATTCCCTTTACTTCTGACGAGACAAGCTTGTCTTTGGTTTGTGATGAGAACTTTGGATCAGGGTGTTTGATAGACAATACGGCCGTCATCCCCTCTCTGCAGTCATCTCCTGTCACGGTAGTTTTTGACTTCGGCTGTTCCTTCTCAATGTAAGTGTTTATAGATCTTGTAAGCGCCCCACGAAAGCCTGCTAAGTGTGTTCCACCGTCTCTTTGTCTAATCGTGTTTGCAAAACAGTACATATTTTCTCTATAGCCCTGGTTCCACTGAATGGCAATTTCAACTGAGACTTTATCTTTGGTTTTGTTGAAATAAATAATTTCATCGTGGTGGGCTACTTTAAGTTTGTTTAGGTGTTTTATAAACGCTTTTATGCCTCCTTTAAAAAGGAAGCTTTCGTTTTTATTGTTTCGTTCGTCATGAAGTTTAATGACCAATCCAGAATTTAGAAACGACAGTTCTCGAAGTCTCTTAGCTAATATTTCATAATGAAATGACGCTTGAGAAAAAGTTTTTAGGCTTGGCTTAAAGCTAATTGTTGTGCCACTTTTTTCTGTTTTGCCAAGTTTTTTAAGTGGCTTGTCTGGCACACCATTAGTGTAGTTTTGTTCGTAGTTATAGCCGTCTTTGTGGATTCTTAGGTTAAGCGTCTCTGACAGTGCGTTAACCACAGAAACACCTACTCCGTGAAGGCCGCCTGAAACCTTGTAAGAGTCGTCATCAAACTTTCCACCAGCGTGTAAAAAAGTCATTATTACTTCTGCTGCTGATACTTTTTCCTCTTTGTGCTTGTCAACAGGAATGCCTCTCCCGTCATCTTTAACGGTGATTGAGTCATCTTGATGTATGGTTACTAATATCTCAGAGCAATAACCTGCAAGGGCTTCGTCTACTGAGTTGTCTACAACCTCAAACACCATATGGTGAAGTCCTGTGCCATCATCGGTATCACCAATATACATTCCTGGTCTTTTTCTTACCGCATCAAGACCCTTTAAAACTTTAATGTTTCTAGAGTCGTATTTTGATTCTTTAGTTTTTTTTCTGGTGTTTTTGTTGGGCATCTTTATATTAAAACAGTTCTATTAAAGCGTGTTTGTATTATAACAAAACTCTTGTTTTTTTGCTTTGGAAAAAGCACTAAAAATAGGTCTTTTTTTTGTTTTTATGCAATATACAAGCTATTGATTTATATGCCTTTTCTTAGATTTAATCAATATGCTCTTTTTTATCTTAAAAACAATGCTTGTTTGTGCTTTTGTTCCACGTGGAACACCCCTGTCTGTTGCTTTTTTTTCTGTCTTTTGTTTGAGTGAAAAGCTTTTAAAGTCGCATTGGCATTACAACATACTTGGTGTCTTTGTCTTCTGGTGAAGTAATCAACGCGCTGCTGTTCTCATCGTTCAGGCTTAAACAAACAGCGTTTCCTTCACAAGAGCTCACTGCATCAATTAAGTAGCTAACATTAAAGCCTACGACAATACTTTTTACTTTCTCTTGTAGCGATATCGTTTCATAAGCCTCTTCTTGTTCAGGATTTTCTGATGAAAGGTTAAGCGAGTTTCCTGTAGTTTCAAGTCTGATGCCTTTGAACTTTTCATTTGCCAAGATGGACACTCTTTGAAGTGAGGGCTTTAGTGCCAGACTGTTAAGCTGGATATTAATTTCAGTGTTTGTTGGAATGACCCTATTATAGTCAGGGAATTTCCCATCTATTAGTTTTGTAATAAAACTTAAATCATTAAAGGTAAGCCGAATGCTGTTTGGGCTTATTTCAGCTTTTACGTCTTCATTGCTATCCAATAGTCTAATAAGTTCTTGGATTGCTTTTCTTGGAACAATGCTTGCAGTTTTATTTAGTTGTTTTTTTTCAACACTCATTTCACTTGCGGCAAGCCTGTGGCCATCGGTTGCAATTGCTTTTATTTTATTAGGCTCTGTTTCTAGTAAAAGACCGTTTAAATAAAACCTAACGTCTTGCTGTGCCATTGAAAAATGGGTTTTGTTAAAGAGAGACAAAAGTTTCTCTTGGTTCATTTTAAACACTTCAGATGTCTCTGAGTTATCAAATATTGGAAAGTCGTTTCCAGGGAGTGTAGATATTTTATAAGAACTGTATTTAGTTTTTATAATGAGCTGTCCTTTGGTTGAATTAAGCTCAACCTCTTTAGAGTCGAGAGAACGTATAATTTCATAAAGTTTTCTCCCAGAAACAGCGGTGCTTTCAAAAGAATCCATCTCAACTGCTTGGGTCATTGATGAAATTTGAACTTCTAAATTTGTAGCAGTTAGTTTTAGAGAGTTCTCGTAGTTTTCTAAAAGTATATGACCAAGAATAGGCATTGTTTGCTTTCTATCGACAACACCAACAACTGAGCTTATTGCTTTTTTTAATTTCTCTCTTTTAATTAATATTTTCATTTTATTTATTTATTATTATTATTAGGGCTGTTAGTATGTTAATAAGTTAAAATTACATTATAAATCAGATACTTACAAGGTATTAAAAACAAACAAACTGTTGATATAACCGAAAATTTGTTAATAAACTGTTTATAATAAAACGATATATAATTATTAACAGCTTATTCACATCACAAGCAGTCTTTGTATGTTTTCACAGTCTTCAACTATTCGAGCGTCTTCTTTTTTAAGCAAAGAAACCTTTTTATTAGCATGAATTACTGTTGTGTGGTCTCTACCACCAAAAGCATCACCAATTTCTGGAAGACTGTGCGAGGTTAGTTCTTTTGTAATAGACATTGCAATCTGTCTTGGTCGGGTAATTGATCTGTTTCTTCTTTTTGATAAAAGGTCAGAGACCCTTATATTGTAGTATTCTGCAACTGTTTTCTGAATGTTTTCAATGGTTGTTTGTTTGGCTTGAATTGACAGTAAGTCTTTCAAGGATTCTTTTGCAAGCTCAACAGTCGGCGTTTGGTTTGTAAAGACTGAACTAGCAATTATTTTTCTAAGAGCTCCTTCCAGCTCTCTTACATTAGATCTAATTTTGCTGGCAACAAAAAAAGCAACCTCTTCTGGCAGATCAAAGCCCTCAAGCTCTGCTTTTACCTTTAGAATTGCTACGCAGGTTTCTAGTTCTGGTGGGTCTATTGAAACCGTTAGCCCCCAGCCAAATCTAGATTTTAGACGCTCTTCTAGGCCACGAATTTCCTTAGGGAAGCGATCACTTGTGATAATTATTTGCTTGTTTGACTCAAGCAAAACATTGAATGTATGAAAAAACTCCTCTTGAGAACGCTCCTTTCCTGCAAAAAACTGAATGTCGTCTATTAGCAAAACATCAAGCGTGCGATAAGACGACTTAAAAGAGTTAATTGTGTTGTGCTGGAGCGCAGAAACCATCTCGCCTACAAATCTTTCTGAGTGAATGTAGGCAACTTTTGGTTTGCTGCTGTTTTTAATTTTATTACCAACGGCCTGCATAAGGTGTGTTTTACCCAAGCCAACACCACCATATATAAAAAAAGGGTTATAAGAAGTTCCGGGGTTTTCTGTTATTTGTAGGGCAGCAGCATGAGCAAGCTGGTTGCTTTTTCCAGCAACGAAATTATCAAAAGTATAGGCCGCGTTTAGAGGAGACCCAACAACGGCGTTGTTGAACCCTTCGTTTCTAGCAGGGCGCTTGTTTTGTTGTTTCTCGCCCCCCACAGAAATAGCAATAGTTGTTGTTGTTTGAAGCTTCTTTTCCGCGGCCGCCTTGATTTGTTCTAAGTAGTTTTTTTGAACCCAGTTTACCACAAACTTATTAGGCGCAAGAAGGGTAAGAGACGGCCCCTCTTCGTCTTCAATAACATAAAGAGGTTTAATCCAAGTGTTGTAGTTTTGTTCTGAGAGGTCTGCCTTTAAGGTGTCTAAACAGTGGTCCCAGAGTGTGTTTTGCATTGTGTTTATAAAAAAAGAAGGGTTCAAGTTATTTGTCGGAAAGCCAAATAATACTATACCTTCTTATTGTAGTTATCCACAGGTTGTTTTTTGATTGACATTCAAGCCCCCCTCCCATAATCTTTCACCCCAAACGCAGCACAACTATAGTGTTGTTTTTTAAAATAAAATTTGGTGAGTCATGAAAAGAACGTATCAACCATCTAGAATAAAAAGAAAAAGAACACACGGCTTTCGTGCGCGAATGTCAACTAAAGCAGGTAGAAAAATAATTAACAGAAGGAGAGCAAGGGGCAGAACAAAGCTCTCAGTTTAGAGTCAAGCGGTTGACAAACAAACTAAACTTTAATCACGTGCATTCCTCAAACATGAGGTCAGAAGACGAGCTGTTCTCTGTTTTTTTTGTTAAAAATAAAACAAACCGCTGTCGCTTAGGAGTGTCTCTTCCAAAAAAAACAATCGCCAAAGCAGCAACGAGAAACAAAATAAAAAGAATAATAAAAAACAGCTTTAATGTTTTTTTTCAAACAACAAAAGGAATAGATGTTGTTGTCAGAGCAAAGAGAGAGCCCCAAACCAACACAAGTGATAAAATATTACAAAGCCTCGACCAACACTGGAAAACAATAATGAGCCAACACAACAAAACGAACAAAACAAATGGAAAACCTTAGGCTACCGCTCTGGGCTGGTTTCTTTGTTGTGGCGTGGTTTCTCATAAGCCAGTGGTCAGCAGACTATGCTATAAAAACTGATCAGCCAGCACTGCCAACAGACCAAACGCGACAAAACATTCCAAAAGAACAAACCAACAAAACCGCGCTAGAGCTTTCTAACAGTTTGCCGGCTCTGTCCAGCGAGCTGAGCAGCGGATCAAGCGTTGTCCAGGAAACAAAACAAAAACTTGACCTGGTTGTTGTAACAACAGACGTGATGGAGATTTCTATCAACACCAAAAAAGGAGCAGACATCGTTCAGGCAAAGCTGCTCAACTACTATCCAGACAAAAAAAATAAAACCCAAAACATCGAACTTTTGTCCTATGGGGAAAACAGCTATCACTATCTTCAAACTGGGCTGCTGTCTCTGAACGGACAACCAGAGCCCAACCACCAAGAGGCTTTTGTTTCTAATGGGACAAAGTCCTCGCTCAAAACCAACCACGCCTTCTTAAGAGACCAGCAAGAAGACCTAAAGGTTTCTTTTGTGTGGCAGCCCCAGGAAGAAAACACAAACATAGAGGTAGTTAAAAGCTACATCTTTAAAAGAGGAAGATACGACGTTCAGCTTGTTTATAAAATAAAAAACAAAGGTTCTAAAGACTATCCTTTTGTTCTTTATAACAGGCTTGTAAAAAAAGATATCCAAACAGACAGAAGCATGTTTGATGTTGAAACCTATTCATTTAATGGACCAATAATTTATAACGGAGACAGCTACGAAAAAAAAGAAACAGAAAGCCTAGAGGGTCCCGCAGTTGAAACCCACACAAGCGGGTGGGCAGCCAATATCCAACATCACTTTTTGGTAGCGGCCATACCACAACAAGGAGAGCCTTTTACTTATAGGGTTGATGCAGACAAACCAAACAACCTTTATCGGGTGTCCATGGTGGGAGAGCAACCCAGCGCCCTACAGCCTGGAAGAACAACAACCGCAACAACCACTTTTTTTATTGGGCCCAAGGTTCAAAAGCAACTAAGAGAAACCGCACCTGGCCTAGAGCTTGCGGTGGACTACGGAAGACTTACTTTTTTAGCCGCCCCCTTGTTTTGGCTGCTTGAAAAAGCCCACGGAATTGTAAAAAACTGGGGGCTCGCAATTATTTTTGTAACATTTTTAATCAAGCTTGTGTTTTATCCGCTCACAGAGGCCAGCGGCAAATCTATGGCAAAAATGAGAACGGTCCAACCAAGACTCAAGACCCTACAAGAGAGGTACAAAGACGACAAACAGGCACTAAGCCAAGCAACGATGGAGCTTTATAAAAAAGAAAAAGTAAACCCGCTGGCGGGCTGTTTACCGATGCTGATACAAATTCCATTTTTTATATCGTTTTATTGGGTTTTGCTGGAGAGCGTTGAGATTAGGCAGGCGCCCTTTTTTCTTTGGATCCAGGATCTTTCTTCTAGAGACCCCTACTTCATTTTGCCTATACTGATGGGGCTCGGGATGTTTTTCCAGCAAAAGCTTAACCCAACGCCACCAGACCCAATGCAAGCCAAGATCATGATGGCGATGCCAATAATGTTTACTGGAATGTTTGCTTTTTTTCCCTCAGGGCTAGTGCTCTACTGGCTAACAAACTCGCTTTTATCTATCGCACAGCAATGGAGAATAAACAGGGCTAATACATAATCTTGAACAAAAAGATTAACAAGCAAGCAGATACAATCGCAGCGTGTGCGACTGCTGCGGGAAGCTCAGGCCTTGCGTTGATTAGGGTTTCAGGACCCAACACAGCGATGATAGCAAAAAAAATAATAGGCCCTGTTCCAAAGCCCATGAGGGCAAAATATAGTAATTTTTTAAGCCCAGATCGCTCCATTATTGATAGCGGTATCGCACTATATTTTAAGGGCCCAAGGTCATATACAGGAGAAAACACGCTCGAGCTAACCTGTCATGGAGGAAGCGCAGTAGTTGATCAAATCCTTCAAGCTCTTATTGAATATGGAGCAAGGCTCGCTGGCCCGGGGGAGTTTACAAAAAGAGCTTTTTTGAACGACAAGATGGACCTTACCCAAGCAGAGGCCGTTGTTGATCTTATAGAAAGCTCATCAGCAGCAACAGCAAGGGCGGCCAAAAGGTCGCTGGACGGGGTCTTTTCAACAAAAATACTAAATCTAAGCACGCTTCTTTCGGAGATCAGAGTGAGCGTTGAAGCCTCATTAGACTTTCCAGAAGAAGATATTAAAGAGACAGGGCAACAAGACGGACTCACCTTTAAAATGAACGAGACAAAAGATATTTTTTCAACACTTCTTAGGCAAACAAGGCTAGCTTGTCGAGTCAGAGAGGGGGTCGTTGTTGTTCTAACAGGAAAGCCCAATGTTGGTAAATCAACCCTGATGAACACCCTGTGTGGACACGAAAGAGCGATCGTGAGTGAATCCCCAGGAACCACAAGAGACACTCTAGACGAAGACATTCTGGTTGACGGCTATAAGGTTCGACTAATAGACACTGCGGGAATAAGAGAGCCAGAAAACACCATTGAAAAAGAGGGCGTTAATAGAGCGATAAAAGCCGCACAAAACGCAGACATAGTAATCAATGTGGTTGATGGCAGCACAAGCCAGACAACAAAGAAAAAAAACAAGACCAACGACATTGTAGCTTTAAACAAAAACGATCTTACCGAAAACGCTCCGGGCAGGGTAGAAAACGAAGCCAACATGTTTCGTCTTTCAGCGCTAACCGGAGAAGGGGTTGACGAGCTTCTTAACCACATAAGCAATTATTTTAACCAAGAGCTATTGGCAGAAGAGACCCTAACAGCAAGAAGAAGACATCTAAGCGCCTTAAAGGAAGCAAACAAGCATTTTTTAGAAGCAGAAGTTAAAATATCAGCTGGCAGAACAACCGACTTGGTTGCAGAGGACCTGCTCCAAGCACAAAATTCTCTTTCAGAGATTACAGGAGAGTTTACAAGCGAGGACCTGCTAGAAAAAATATTTAATGAGTTTTGCATAGGAAAATAAGCTGAAAACAAACAACAATAAATTTGATGCGATAGTTGTTGGTGGGGGCCATGCTGGCACCGAAGCTGCTGCTGCGCTTTCAAGAATGGGACACAAAGCCCTACTGCTAACCCAGAGCAAAGAAACCATTGGCCAAATGAGCTGCAATCCAGCGATAGGGGGTGTTGGAAAGGGACACCTCGTAAAAGAAATAGACGCCCTTGGCGGTGTAATGGCGCTCGCCGCGGATCACGCAGGAATACACTTTAAAACCCTAAACGCCAGCAAAGGCAGGGCCGTTCAGGCAACTCGCGCCCAAGCAGACAGAACCCTCTATAAAAAAGCCATTCAAGACCACTTAAACAGCTTGCCCAGGCTTTCCATCGTTGAGGGAATGGCGGCAAGGCTTATTGTTGAAGCCAACAGGGTTTTGGGTGTGGAAACCGAGGAAGATCAAAGCTTTTATGCAAAGCACGTAATTTTAACCGTGGGCACCTTTTTAAACGGAAAGATCTACATTGGGAACAAACGAACAAAGGGCGGCAGAGTGGGTGATGAGCCGTCAATAATGCTGGCAGACCAACTAAGAGAAATAGCACCCAGAACAGGCAGGCTAAAAACAGGCACTCCGCCTAGGCTTTTAAAAAAGAGTATCAACTTTTCTGTTCTGGAAGAACAAGCAGGCGACAACCCAAGACCTATTTTTTCTTTTCTTTCGAGCCGAGAAGACCAACCCAAACAAGTCAGCTGTTTTATTGCATACACCAATAAAAACACACACTCGATCATCAAAAAAGCACTCAGCTCCTCTCCTTTGTTTACAGGCGCTATAGAAGGGGTTGGGCCAAGATATTGCCCCTCTATTGAGGACAAGGTCACCAAGTTTATAGACAAGACCAGACATCAAATTTTTATCGAGCCAGAGGGCCTGTTTTCGGAAGAGGTGTACCCAAACGGAATCTCTACAAGTCTAAGCCTAAAAAACCAAGAAAGCTTTGTTAGATCTATAGTGGGCTTTGAAAACGCCGTTATTGCCAAACCAGGCTACGCCATTGAATATGATTATTTTGACCCAAGAGACCTCAAATCAACGCTTGAGACCAGTGCAGTCAAGGGCCTGTTTTTTGCAGGCCAGATAAATGGCACCACTGGTTACGAGGAGGCAGCGGCACAGGGGATTTTAGCAGGAATCAACGCAGGTTTGTCTATAGAAGAAAAGGAAAAGTGGGTTCCAGACAGAAGCGAAGCCTATATTGGTGTGTTGACAAACGACCTGGTCACCAGAGGAACCAACGAGCCGTATAGAATGTTTACAAGCAGGGCAGAGCACAGGCTACTACTGAGAGAGGACAACGCTGACACAAGACTGACACCAAAAGCCAAAGAGTTGAGCCTCATTGCTGAGAAAAGGTGGAAAATCTTTTGTGAAAAACAAGAAATAATCCGTAAAGAAAAGACAAGGCTTTCCAAAACCACGCTTTCAGGTGGGGCAGTCCAAAGAATCGACAATAAATCAAAAAGAGAAAGGGGTGAAAAAACAGCCTATCAGCTATTAAAGAGACCCCATGTTTTATACAAAAACCTGTTGAAAGAAATTAACCCCAGGAGCGGTTACGAAAACGAAACAGAGCTGTTGAGAGAAACGGTAGACTCCATAATTGAAGCCGACGCAAAATACCAAGGGTATATGCGTAGACAACACAACGAAATAGAAAAACAAAAAGCATATAAAAACACAGCACTTCCAAAGGACATTGATTACCAAGGCCTCTCAGGACTCTCCAACGAGGCTAAACAAAAACTCATCGAGTTTACACCAGAAACCATTGGGCAGGCGGCCAGAATCCAAGGGATCACACACGCCTCGCTTTCCGTTTTGCTGGTGCATTTAAAAAAGCACAAACTAAAGAAAGCAGAAGGCCTATGAGAACAAAGCAACTGGTTTTGATTCTGGTTTTCCTGGTTTCTGGCTGTGGGGAGAACCAAGAAATTGGATGTTTTGTTAGTGATGGCGCAATCGTTGTTGGCGGCCAAACTGGACAAGAGCTTTCACCAGCTCAAGTATTTAGAAAAAACAACGGCACAGAGCCCGGAACCCTGGACCCCCACAGAGCAGAAGGCGTGCCCGCCTCAAACGTATTGAGAGACTTGTTCGAAGGCTTGGTTATGGAAGATCCATCAGGAGCATACATTCCTGGGGCAGCAGAATCCTGGAACATTAGTGAGGACGCGAAAACATACACCTTTAAGATTCGCGAAAATAGTAAATGGAGCAACGGAGATGTCTTGACGGCTGAAGACTTTGTTTATGGTTTGCGCAGGAGCGCTGACCCGGCCACGCTGTCAAACTACGCAAGCATGTTATATCCAATAAAAAACGCTAGAGACGTAGTGCTAGGAAAAAAGAAACCCCAGGCCCTAGGAGTAAGCACCGACGGCCCAACAACCCTGATCATAGAGCTTGAAGAGCCAACGCCTTATTTTTTAAGCCTACTAACCCACTCAACCACCTACGCAGCACACCGCCCAACCGTTGAGGAGTTTGGTTCCCAATTTACAAGGCCGGGCAACCTGGTGAGCAACGGTGCTTTTAAGCTGGCAGAGTGGAGGGTGCAGTCACACATAAAGCTGGTGAGAAATACAGAATACTGGGACGATACAAACACCACCCTGGACGAGGTTTATTACTATCCAATTGATGATGTAAGCTCTTCGTTGAAAAGATACCGAGCGCAAGAACTAGACTTTACAGAAACCGTTCTGGCAGAGCAGCTGCCTTGGATCCAACAGTGTTTGCCCAACGACCTAAAAATCTCCCCGTACTTCGGCAGTTATTATTATGGTTTTAACAACACACAACCACCGTTTAAAAACAAACCAAAGCTGAGGACCGCTCTTTCTATGGCTATAGACAGAACCATTATTACGGACATTATTCTAGGGGCAGGACAGATACCTGCTTACAGTCTTGTCCCATCGGTTAAAGCGTTCAAGGCTGTGCCGGCGCACTGGAGCCAATGGACCCAAACAGAAAGAGACCAAGAGGCCCAAAAGCTCTATAGTGAAGCGGGCTTTAACAAAGAACACCCATTTGAAGTTGAAATTCTCTACAACACTAGTGACAACCACAAAAGAGTAGCCCTGGCTATTGCCGCAATGTGGAAACAGACTCTTGGCATCAAAACAACATTAAGAAACCAAGAGTGGAAAGTGTTTTTAGAAACCAGAAGACTGAAAACGGACACACAGGTTTATCGAGCTGGTTGGATCGGAGACTACGATGATCCATACACGTTTTCCCAACTGCTGCATTCTGAAAATGAAATGAACCACCCCGGGTATTCCAGCGAAAAATATGATGATCTTATCAACCTTGCTGCAACCAAAAATGCAGGAGAAAGCAGACTAGAAACCCTGAGGCAAGCAGAAAAAATCATGCTTGAAGACATGCCCATTATCCCCATATATTTTTATGTCAGCCAACACCTAATTAAACCCTGGGTTTCTGGCCTAGAAGGCAATGTGATGGACCACCACTATTCAAAATACGTGAAAATATTAAAAGCAGAAATAACAAGCAACAATGAACAGCCTTAAGTTTGTTTTCTCTCGCTTGTTAGGCGCGGTGCCAACCTTATTGGCTTTGATTTGCTTGGCTTTTTTTCTAGTCAAAGCAGCACCAGGCGGACCTTTTGACATGGAACGATCTTTGCCTGAAGAGGTTGAGGCCAATCTGCGTGCGGCCTACAATCTTGACGACCCTCTGCCGAAACAACTACTCAAATATATAGGCGATATCATGCGCGGCGATTTTGGACCATCTTTTCAGTATCGTGATTTTAACGTTACAGAATTAATTATGAGCGGCTTTCCTGTGTCCTTAAGGCTGGGCGGTGCTGCCATTTTAATTGCATTGTTTTTCGGCGCTATTATAGGAACTATTGCCGCCCTCAACCAAAACACCAAAACAGACTATTTAGTTATGTTTTTTGGAATGACGGGGATTTCAATACCAAACTTTGTGATGGCGCCCTTGTTGATTTTGTTGTTTTCAATTTTTTTGAGGTGGCTTCCCTCCGGAGGTCTGGGAGGTGGAGAAATCAACAACATGATCTTGCCTGTCACGGCCCTTGCTTTCCCTCAGGTTGCCTATATTGCAAGACTGACTCGAGGTTCAATGATAGAGGTTTTGAGCAGTAACTTTGTTAGAACCGCTAGAGCACAAGGGCTTCCTACGAGAACCATAGTTCTAAAACATGTGCTTAAACCAACTTTTTTACCGATTGTTTCGTATCTTGGGCCAGCAACAGCTGCGATTATCACTGGATCAGTTGTTGTGGAGCAAATTTTTGGGCTGCCAGGCCTGGGTAGATATTTTGTCCAAGGAGCGCTCAACAGAGACTACACACTGGTTTTAGGCGTCGTGGTTTTCTATGGCTGTTTAATTATTTTCTTTAACCTGCTTGTAGACATTATTTACGGCTTCATTGATCCCAGAATTAAATCAAACAGATGACAACAAAAGTTACAACCCACACCAACTCCTTGTTAGGCGATGCTTGGAACACATTAAAAAAGAACCGGGCCGCTCTAGTTTCAGTGACAACGATGGCCACCATGATTGCTCTAGTTATCTTTGGGCCCCTCTTAAGTCCTTACGCTGTTGACCAAACAGACTGGTATCAAATTTCCTCACGGCCAAACATGGCAAGCGGCCATATTTTTGGAACAGATGATCTTGGAAGAGATTTGTTTGTGCGGGTCATGTATGGCGGAAGGGTTTCGCTTATGGTGGGGATAGTGGCAACAATAGTTAGCGTGATTATTGGTGTCACCTATGGCTCGATCTCAGGATTTATTGGGGGAAAAACAGATGCGTTGATGATGAGGGTTGTGGATGTTCTTTATGCAATGCCCTTTTTGTTTTTTGTAATTTTATTGATGGTTTTTTTTGGGCGGAGCATTTTACTAATCTTTGTAGCTATTGGTGCAGTTAACTGGCTGGACATTGCCAGGATTGTCAGAGGACAAACTCTCAACCTCAAAGGCAAAGAGTTTGTTGATGCAGCAAGGGCAGGAGGCGCCTCAACACTAAGAATTGTGTTCAAGCACATTGTTCCAAACTTGCTCGGACTGGTGGTGGTTTATGTGGCTTTAACGGTCCCGCAGGTTATTTTGGTAGAGTCGTTCCTAAGTTTTTTAGGGCTTGGCGTCCAGGAACCTATGACCTCTTGGGGAGCGCTGGTTAACCAAGGAGCAAGACAAATGGAGACCTCGCCATGGATGCTTTTGTTTCCGGCGATGTTTTTAGCAACAACGTTGTTTTGTTTTAACTTTATTGGCGATGGACTAAGAGATGCCCTTGACCCAAAAGACAGAACAAGAGAGGAGGAATGACGTGCTTTCAGTAAGCGATCTTAGTGTGTCTTTTAAAACGAGAGGCGAGACAGTAGTAGCGGTCAACAGCCTTAGTTTTCGTCTTCTTGAAAATGAAGTCTTGGGAATCGTCGGCGAATCAGGCTCAGGTAAGAGCCAAACAGTTCTTTCGATAATGGGGCTTCTGGAATCAAACGGGAGAGCAAAAGGCAGCGCGGTTTTTAAAAACAAAGAAATGCTCGGCCTCCCTGAACAAGAGCTGAACAAAATCAGGGGCAATGAGATGGCAATGATTTTTCAGGACCCGATGAGCTCATTAAACCCATACATCACCATAGGAGATCAAATGGTAGGGGTGTTAAAACAACACAAAAAACAACACAAAAAGGAAGCGAGAGAGCGCTGTATTGAAATGCTAGATGCGGTTAGGCTTCCAAACCCAGAAAAAAGAATAGACGGCTATTCTTTTGAGCTTTCCGGCGGGATGAGACAACGGGTGATGATTGCAACAGCGCTTCTTACCAACCCCGATCTTTTGGTTGCAGATGAGCCAACCACAGCCCTGGATGTCACCGTTCAAGAAAAAATTCTAGACTTGATTTTGGAGGTAAGAGAGAGGTTTTCAATGTCAGTCATTCTCATTACTCACGACCTCGGGGTTGTGGCAAGAACATGCGACAATGTTTTGGTATTAAAAAATGGCACCAAGCAAGAGTATGGAAACATCAATCAAATTTTTTACTCTCCACAAGCGGAGCACACACGGGAACTTCTTTTCAAGTCAAAAGAGCTTAGTGATGCCCAAGCAATAACAAAAACAAAAACAATAGAAAACCCAAACGTCTGCATCAAGAACCTATCTGTTTTTTTCCCTGTGCCTAAAGACGGCCTTTTTTCAAAACAACAACACCTAAAAGCCGTGGATAACCTAAGCGTTGAGATTAATAAAGGAGAGGTGCTAGGGGTTGTTGGCGAATCTGGGAGCGGCAAATCAACACTGGCCAGGTGTGTGTTAAAGCTGCAAAAACCATCAAACGGAACGATCTCTGCGTTTAGTAATGACACGTTGAAAATGAATAGAAAACAAACCAAAGAGTTTAGAAAAAATATACAAGTTGTGTTTCAGGATCCTTTCTCATCTTTAAATCCAAGAATGACAATTGCAGAAACACTCAACGAACCCCTTAAGGTTTTTTTTCCTAAAATGAAACAAAGAGACTCAGCGCGAGCCATTGCAAACTGGCTGGATGAGGTTGGTTTAGATGCGGGTTTTTTAGGAAGGTACCCACATGAACTATCTGGTGGACAGTGCCAAAGGGTTGCGATTGCCAGAGCTCTGATTAGCGAGCCGAAGCTTTTGATTTGTGACGAGGCAGTGAGCGCGCTTGACGCTTCTATAAGAGCTGAAATTATTGAACTACTACTTAAACTCAAACGGAACAAAAAACTAACAATGCTCTTTATCGCCCATGATCTAGCGGTAGTTAACAAGATATGTGATCGCGTAGTTGTTATGCATCAGGGCAAGCTAATTGAACAGGGCGAAACAAAAAAAATTTTTCAACACCCGGTCAACCAATACACAAAAGATTTGCTCGACTCCGTCCCTGTCCCCGACCCTAGGCTTGAAAAAGAAAAATATCTCAGACGATTGGGCAACAAAGCAAAATATTTTTGATAGTATGACCAACTTCATGAACAACCAAAACCACAGGAGAGAAAAATGGGCCTAAAACCGCTTTACGACCTTGGTGAAGCCCCACCACTAGGAGAGGTTCCTGAAAAAATGCATGCTTTTACAGTCAGACAAGATAGGTTTGGGGAGCCAACAAAAGCATGGCAGCGAGAAATAATCAACACCCCATCAATTGGGTCCAAAGATGTTCTGGTTTATGTTATGGCTACGGGTATTAACTATAACAATGTATGGGCAGGGCTCGGCTTTCCAGTAGATGTAATAGCAGACAGGCAAAAAAAAGGCGAAGAAGAAGAGTTTCACGCGGGCGGATCAGATGCGGCTGGCATAGTGTGGGCCGTTGGCAAAGAGGTGAGCGATGTTAACGTGGGCGACGAAGTGGTGATCCACTCTGGTTGGTGGGAGCCTGAAGACCCCTGGGTCCTTTCAGGAAAGGATCCAATGTTAGCACCCAGCGTGCGTATTTGGGGTTATCAAACCAACTATGGTTCTTATTGTCAGTTTGCTCGTGCGCAATCTCATCAAGTTAAACAGAAGCCCAAACACTTAACCTGGGAAGAGGCAGGTTGTTACATGCTTTGTGCTTCAACAGCCTACAGACAACTAATGGGCTGGGCCCCACACACGGTGGAAAAAGGTGATGTTGTGTTGGTTTGGGGAGCAGCTGGAGGCCTAGGGGCGATGGCTTTACAGATTGTTTCTGCCTTGGACGGAAAAGCGATAGCAGTAGTCTCTGAAGAAGACAAACGACAGTTTTGTTTGGACAAGGGAGCAGTGGGTGTCATCAATCGAAACGAATTCACTCACTGGGGACCAATGCCTGATACCAGCTCACCAGATTATAAAGACTGGATAGGCGGCGCCAGAAGCTTTGGAAAAGCAATTTGGGACGCGGTTGGAGAAAGAAGAAACCCTAAAATCATTTTTGAACACCCTGGCGAAGCCACTCTGCCCACTTCCGGTTTCGTGTGCGACATTGGCGGGATGGTTGTGATCTGTGCAGGAACCTCAGGATACAATATCACGATGGACCTT
>CAXGBD010000007.1:0-32179 GCA_964008355.1 uncultured Gammaproteobacteria bacterium
ATCCCCTTGGGGACGCCACCTTAGTACAATTAAAAAGAACCTCACAAAACCTGAATTATACCAATGTTAGAACCACATCAAATTTCAGTTGCACCAATGATGGGACATACAGACCGACATTTTAGGCATCTGGCCAGAATGCTGGCACCAGATTTAAGATTATATACCCCAATGATTCATGCGGAGTCGATTGTTTATGGACCGAGAAAATTTATCATTGAGGAGAACCAGAACCAACAAAATGTAGCTATACAACTGGCAGGGAACGATCCTTCCATTATGTCAGAAGCAGCTGCGATAGTATCCAAACTAAACTATGATGAGATAAATATAAATATTGGTTGTCCAAGTTCACGGGTGCAGAATTGCAAAGTCGGTGCTGCTCTAATGAATGACCCTAAACTGGTTTCACAATGTGTTGAAGCTATTATGAGTAAGGTAGATTTACCTGTTTCAATCAAAACCAGAATTGGTATCAATAATCAGGATGACTATAGTTTTCTTTATGACTTTATAGCTAAGACAGCACAAGCTGGTTGTGATATTTTTATAATTCACGCCAGAAAAGCATTTCTGAATGGGTTAAACCCTAAACAAAATAGGACCGTTCCACCGATTGATTATGAAAAAGTTTACCGATTAAAACAAGACTTTCAGGATTTAACAATTATTCTCAACGGAGAAGTCAACTCAATTGAACAAATTGAGGAACATTTTTCGTATGTTGATGGTGTGATGATTGGTCGCAAGGCTTATAAAGACCCATTATTTCTTACAAAGATTCAGAATCACTTTTTTAGGCAAACCTTTGATCATGGTCAACAGTCTTCAACACAGTTGGAATGTATTAAAGAGATGATTGACTATGCAAAACGACAAATAAATCAAAAAGACACCAATCCTCATTTAATTGTGAGGCACATGGCAGCTTTGCTGAAGGGGTGTAGAGGCGCTAAAGAATGGAGACAACTGGTTGGTTTCAGTCAACATAAATTAGAAAATCCAAACAAGGCTCTAAATCAGATGCTTTATTTTATTGAGAACTATGAAGAGAATCTTTTAGAGATTTAATGACTTTAGAATGCTCATCGAGCAGCTCGTTGGGAAGTCTTTCTCCGAATTCGTCAAAATATTCCTTGATATCCTTCATTTCAGCCAACCATTGGTTGGCGTCAATATGGAATAATTCATTCAAGTTTTCATCAGAAATATTTAAACCAGAAACATCAATGTCTTTTTTTAGTGGCACATAGCCGATGGGGGTTTCTTGGGCATCAATTTTGTTTTGGCATCTCTGGATAATCCAGTCTAATACTCTTAGATTTTCTCCAAATCCTGGCCAAAGAAATCCTTGAGCATTTTGCCTAAACCAGTTGACGTGAAATATTTTTGGCAAATTTTTAGATTGTTTTGAAAAACTAAGCCAATGCCGCCAATAATCCGCAAAATTATAGCCACAGAAGGGCTTCATAGCCATTGGGTCTCTTCTGACTACTCCAGTATCTCCAGCTGCAGCTGCAGTAGTTTCTGAGCCAACACTCGCGCCAACAAGTACCCCATGGTTCCAGTCTTTGGCTTCATAAACCAACGGCGCCAACTCACTTCTCCTACCTCCAAAAATGATGGCACAAATGGGCGCTCCGGAGGGTGAATCTGCTAAATTCGAGTATTCTGGATTATTTTTTGCTGAAACAGTAAATCTTGAATTAGGGTGTGCACACTTTCCATGACTATCGGTGGAAAAATCATCACCTTTCCAATCTTTAACTGGAGTGCCATCTAGTTTTCCTTCCCACCAGGGTTCATTATTATCTGTTAGGCCTACATTGGTATAAATGGCATTGCTTTGAATGGTTTGATATGCGTTTCTATTGGTTTTTTCATTGGTGCCCGGAACCACTCCAAAATAGCCTGATTCTGGATTTATTGCCCATAACTGACCGTTATTATCCATATGCAGCCATGCAATATCATCGCCAATAGTTCTAACTTTCCATCCCTCAAATTTCTCGGGGGGGATGAGCATTGCGAGATTTGTTTTGCCACAGGCTGATGGAAAAGCAGCAGCAATATAAAATTTTTCTCCTGCCGGATTCTCTATTTCAACAATAAGCATGTGTTCGGCGAGCCAATTTTCTTTCAAGGCTTGCCAGCTGGCCATTCTAAGAGCATGGCATTTTTTACCTAAGAGGGCATTGCCACCATATCCCGAACCTATGCTTCTTATGATATTTTCTTCTGGAAAATGCATAATAAATCGTTTTTCTGGATCCAAGTCACCAATCGAGTGCATGCCTTTAACAAACTTATTCTCATCTTCAATTCTCTTCAATGCTTTACTGCCCATTCGAGTCATCAGGAACATATTTGCAACTACGTAAGGGCTGTCCGTAACTTCAACCCCACAACGAGAATATTTTGAATCCATAGGTCCCATACAATAGGGGATTACATACATTTTTCTTCCAGACATACAGTTTGCAAATAGGTCATCTAATTTCCTATGGGCTTGATTGGGTTCCATCCAGTTATTATTTGGACCTGCATCATCTTCTTCAGAAGTACATATAAAAGTTAAGTGCTCAACTCTAGCTACGTCCATGGGATCTGATCGGTGTAGATAGCAGTTTGGGAACGTGTCTGGATTCAGTTCCGAGAGATCCCCAGAATCAAGCATTAAAGTAATAATATTTTGATACTCTTCTTGGCTTCCATCACACCAAAAGACTTCAGATGGATTTGTCAGAGCAGCAACCTCATTAACCCAATTCTGTAATTGATTATTTTTTGTATTCATTTTATCTCGCTCTAAAAGAGAGTTTATTATATCTATGTTTTTTATTGGTTCATTAATTTCTTTACTCATATACTGTTTAGCAAGGAAGGTTATTTATGATTAAGTGCATTGCAATCGATACATCGACAATCAGGCTGACACTTGCGGTCTTGAATGATGGAGAATTTTTTGAACTCAACCAAGAAAACGGTATGGATCACGCTAGGGATATTTACAGCAATATCAATAAGATATTGAATGATGCAAGAGTGGAATTACAAGAGTTAGAGTTGATTGGATTTGGTTTAGGACCCGGTCGTTTTAGTGGGTTGAGAGTCGCAGCAGCCGCAACCCAAGCCATGTCTTATATCCATAAAATACCAGTTTGTGGTATTTCAAGCCTTTCAGTCATAGCGCAACAAGCAGCAGAAATATTTTCTATCGAAAAGATTGCAGTAGCGATAGATGCGAATAGAAATCAAATTTATTTTGGATGTTACCGTGTATCAGCTGAGGGTCTGGTCGTTGCAACATATCCAGATCGTTTAGTTGATGTTGATAATTTTGATTTCTCTGAAAGAGATTATTGTGGGATCGGTTCGGGTTGGTCACAATATAATCATCTGAGAGACAAAGGTTGTGTTGAATTGATTCATCAGGGAGAGAAAGTATTACCTGATGCAAAAATTATGATAAAACTAGCAATCAGGGATTTTAAATCAGGCAAAACGGTTGAGTCTTTTGAAGCTCTTCCGAATTATCTGATGGACCAAGTTACGAATTAAGGAAAGACAAGTGTTTCTATTAACAAACAGACATCTATTTTTTTATGGATTCTTAGCAACCGTTTTTCTTATGCTTTACGTGCTGTATGCTCAATATGTCTTAGGTTTAGAACCTTGCCCTTTATGTATTCTACAAAGAATTGCAGTCATTTTTTTGGGCATGATTTTTTTATGTATGACACTCCTTCCTCCAAAGACCACAGCGACTAAATTAACAGCTTCGATATTTTTCATAACTTTCAGTCTTGCCGGACTAGGTGTTGCAGGAAGGCATGTTTGGTTGCAACATTTGCCACCAGATCAGATTCCTGGATGTGGAGGTGATCTTACCTATATGATTTCTAATTTCCCATTATTAGAGGTTTTTGGAATGGTTTTTAGTGGTTCGGGCGAGTGCGCAGAAATCAATTGGTCTTTTTTGTCTTTGAGCATGCCGGCTTGGGCGTTGATTTGTTTTGTTTTATTTGCGTTATACGGAACGTGGGCAATTTATCAAACGAAGTATAATGGATACTGATTTTTCTATGATTGATTAATCACTTTTTCAAGTTTTTTTTCTAATTGTTCACAATTAGATTTACTGAGTTTCACTTTATTCTGAGTAGTTAAATAAAAGATATCTTCCACTCTTTCACCAATCGTTGCGATTTTTGCCGATTCAATCCAAATATTTTCTGTTTTTAGTGTTTTGGCGATATCAAACAACAAACCAGGTCTGTCTATAGAGATTAATTCCATCACAGTCCTATTATTGATATGGTCTTCTGTAAAGTTGATTGATGTCTTGGTGTCAAAATATCTTAATCTTCTAGACAATGCCCGACTGACTATTGGTGAACTGTCATCTTCAACACTCAATGTTTTTTCGATTCTTGATTTAATTTGTTGAATCTTCTTTTTGTCCTCAATTGCAACACCATTCATTTCTTGGACATAAAAGTTATAAATAGAATATCCGTTATTGAGTTCTGTAACTTTTGCATCGTGAATAGTTAAATTTGTTTGTTCAAAAATACCCGTTGCTGTTAAAAACGCATTACTCTGTGTTTGACAGATTATGAAGACGCATGTTTGTCCTTCAATAATATCTTGCTGAAGATTTATAATGATCTTAGGATTCTCTAGAAACTTCTTCTCCATGATGATTTTTGAATGATGAATTATTTCTTGATCCTTAAATTTTAAAAAGTAACTTTCACCTAAAAATGAAAATAGATTTGTAAGTCCCTTTTTCCTTTGATTACCGTTCAGTTTTGCTTCAACAAGATTTTTCTTTTCAGCAATTAATTCATCCTTATTGATCGGATTTTCAAGACCTTCTCTTAAGGCTTTTTTTGTTAACAAGTATAGTTCATCAAAAAGTTGTCTTTTCCAAGTACTCCATAAATTAGGATTGGTCGCTCTTACGTCACAAATGGTTAATAAGTATAAAAAGTCCAATCTTGATTCATCCCCTACCTTTATTGCAAAGGATCGGATTACGTTTGGGTCATTGATATCTTTTCTTTGTGCGGTGAGAGAGAGTATCAAATGATTTTTGACAAGCCATGAAACAAGCTTTGATTCGTATTTGCTCATTCCATGATCCAGGCAAAAAGATTCTGCCTCTAGGGAACCTAATTTCGAGTGATCTTCATTACGACCTTTGGCGATGTCATGAAACAAGCCAGCGATGTATAAAATTTCCGGAGTTGCAATCAATTGCATTTTTTTACTGTATTCCATGTATTCATGATCAAATCTTTTTAGTGCTAAACGCCTTAAGTTACTGACAACAAGAAGGGTGTGCTCATCGATTGTAAATGCGTGAAATAAGTCGTATTGCATTCTCCCTTCAATTTTCCCAAACGCAGGGATATAGAGACCTAAGACGCCGTAAAGATTCATTCTCTTAAGTTCGTGAGTAACTCCTTCTGGAGCCTTTAATATGTCTAAAAATAGTTTTTTATTCTCTGTATTTTCCCTAAACGAATCATCAATAAGATGGAGGTTTTCAGTAATCATGCTAATAGTTTTTGAGCCTATTCCTTGAATGTCTTTATGTTTTTGAAATAAGAGGAATATCTCTAATAATAATGATGGATTGTCTTTAAATTGAATCCCTTTTCTTAATTCCACAAGATTGTCTCTAATCTGAAAGGAATGATTCAGAGTTTTGATTTTTGATTTTTTAGATTGAAACAGTTTTTGAGTATAAATTTGTAGAATGATTTCATTTAATCGACCGATGGTTTTAGCTGATTTGTAATAATCCTGCATAAATTGTTCAACACCTAATAGGTGTTGTTCATCATGATAATCAAATTGTTTTGCTAACGTTCTTTGATAGTCGAAAAGTAAACGGTCTTCTTTCCTTTGAGTTAATGCATGTAATGCATATCTAATAGAGAACAAAAAGTCTCTAGCATGAATCAACATTGATAACTGTTGATTTGAAATAATTCCTAGTCCATTGAGTTCTTGTAATTGTTGGATGCCAAGGATTTTTTTTCCAACCCAGAAAATAGAGTGGATATCTCTCAAACCACCAGGGCCACTCTTAATATTTGGTTCTAGATTATAGGCTGTATTGTTAAATTGTGAATGTCTGGAAAGTTGCTCATTTTTTTTTCCTTCTAGAAATTGGGTGTTAGACCATAATAATTTATTGCCGGTAATTTCTTTTTCTAGTGTTTGGTATGTGGTTATTGATCCATACAAATACCGAGCTTCCATCAATGAAGTGGCAACAGTTAAGTCTTTTGAACCTTCTTTCAAGCATTCTTGGAGAGTTCTAGTGCTATGACCAACTTGGATGCCTATATCCCATAAAAAAGTTAAAAACTTTGCAAGACTATCTTGAAATGATTTTTTCTCATTTTTCTCAATTAGTAGTAGAAGATCTGTGTCTGAATATGGATGGAGTTCATTTCTGCCATAGCCACCAACAGCAATTACATTAATACTTTCTTGGTTCTGTTTAAAAAATATTTCTGCTGCAGATATCACTATAGAATCGTTGAGTTTTGATCTTGCCAAAAGCAGGTGAGAGATGTGATGAATAGAGAATGATGTATCTAGAAAATCTGATTTTTCTTTGATAAATTTTTTGTAATTTTTAACCGTAAACGGATGCGAGTTTAGTGTATTTATTAAAGTTTCTGTCTTGAACTCCTTGTATTTTTCAGGATTTTCAATCGACATTGATTAAACAATCTTTTCGTTAGGGGATAGCGTTAAGACTTCAAACCCATCCTTGGTAACGAGAATGGTATGTTCCCATTGAGCAGAGAGCGAGTGATCTCTTGTGACAACGGTCCATTGGTCTGGCATCAATTTAACCGATGGTTCACCGGCATTAATCATCGGTTCAATGGTAAAGGTCATACCTTCTTTGATTTCTATGCCCTGGTGTGGAATCCCGTAATGCAGAACCTGTGGTTCTGCATGATAAGTCTTTCCAATTCCATGACCGCAATATTCTTTGACGACTGAATAATTATGTTTTTCTGTATGCAATTGTATTGCATGACCAATATCCCCCAGTTGATTTCCTGGTTTAACTTGTCTAATTCCCTGACACAGTGCTTCATAGGCTATCTTTGAAATACGCTCGCCCTGTTGGGTAGGTTTGCCGATCAAATACATCCTGCTTGTGTCACCGTAAAAACTGTTTTTAATAATAGCTACATCTATGTTGAGGATATCGCCATGTTTCAATTTCTTCGTGCTCGGTATCCCATGACATACGACATGGTTGACAGAAGTGCAAATGGTGGCGGGATAACCTTTATAGCCGACGTTAGCAGGTATAGAATTCTGGTCATTGACAATATAGTCATGACAAATCTGATCCAGTTCCCCCGTTGTGATCCCTGGTTTAATATGATTTTCAATCATGTCTAACACTTCTGAAGCTAATTTCCCAGAAATTCTCATTTGTTCTTGCTCGTCTTTATTTTTAATATCAATGGACATTTTCAGTAAAAATTATTATTGTTAGTCGGCTTTATTGTCGCTTAGACATTATTATGTTATAAAACATCGGCAATTTTGCATAAATTCGAACATAAATCGACACATATATTGGGTGCTGACCACGGATTGGAAAGTTTATATATGGGATTTGTGGGAGTGACAACCCAATAAGGAATAAAAATGGCAACAATAACAATGCGTCAGATGCTTGAAGCTGGCGCCCACTTCGGACACAAAACGAGGTATTGGAATCCTAAGATGGCCCAATATATTTATGGCCAACGCAATGGGATCCATATTATCAACCTAGAAACTACGCTTCCTTTGCTTGAAGAAGCTTGTCTATTTATCGAGAATCTAGCAGCGGAATCTGGGACAGTATTGTTTGTTGGCACCAAACCTGCCGTAAAAAATGAGATTCTGAATGCAGGTAAGGAATGCGAGATGCCTTATGTTTCCAATAGGTGGTTGGGGGGGGCTCTCACAAATAATAAAACTATAGCTCAATCCATTAAAAAACTTGAAGATCTAGAGATATCTCTCAAGGATGAAAATTTATCAAAGAAGGAAGCACTGACTATAAGAAGAGCTTCTGAGAAGCTTAATAGAAGTTTAGGTGGCATTAGATCCATGAATAGGCTTCCGGATGTCATATTTATTATAGATGTGAATTATGAGAAGAATGCTGTTCAGGAAGCAAAAGCATTAGGTATTCCGATTATAGGTATAGTGGATACTAATTCATCGCCGGATAATATTGATTATATTATTCCTTCAAATGATGATTCCAGAGGTACTGCCAAGGTCATTACAGCAAGCATTGTTGAATCATTTTTAAAGGGTAAAAAATCAATACCTATGTTGGATGATATTGATGATGACTTCGTCGAAGTTGATGCCGAAGGAAAAATTTCAAAAGATCAGATTAAACGGAAAAAGAGAATTTTTGTAGCGGATAAAAAAATAACTAAGAAACAAGCTTCAGAAGACAAAGTTGAGAGTGATGATGCATCAGAGAGTGACAAGATCGACGATATCGGAGAGTCAGAAAATCTTTATATCAGCACAGAAGAAGAACAAAAAAATCAAGACAGAGATTCAGATCAATCAAACGATCCCTCGAATAGTGAACCATCCGTTGAGGAAAAAACAAAGCCTGGGTCAGAACTTCCAGGATCTAGTGAATCAGAAGATGACGAAGATAAAAAGGATTCCTAATAGCACGGGTTAGAAGATGAAAATTTCTGCCATCGAAGTGAAAAAACTGAGAGCACTGACCAATGCCGGGATGATGGATTGTAAGAAAGCATTGGTTGAATCTCAAGGGGATTTTCAGAAAGCAATATTAGTTCTAAAAGAGAGTGGTCAGAGTAAAGCTGATAGTAAGTCAGGTAGGGTCGCTGCCCACGGTATAGTGTCAATAGAAATTGAAAAAGCACAACGTTTAGCACTCGTACTGGAAATTAACTGTGAAACTGACTTTGCTGCTAAAGATAATCAATTTGTAGAATTTTCAAATCAAATTTCTAATTTATTAGTCAATGAAAAAATTGAAAATATTGATCAACTCATGGATTGTTCAATTTCTAAATTTGAAAGGGTCGAAGATTTTCGAAAATCTGTTGTTGCTAAATTAGGAGAAAATATAACCATCAGAAGATTTGTAAGAATATTTTATCAAGGAACTCTTGGCAGTTATGTTCATGGTAATAAAATAGCAGCTTTAGTTGATGTGGATATTGATGATAAGAATCTAGCAAAGGATCTAGCCATGCACGTTGCTGCTTCCAAACCTAAATACATAGTTCAAACAGATATTCCCAAAGCAATTATTGATGAAGAGTCTAGGATATTGAGATCACAGGCTGAACAAGAAGGGAAACCTAAAGAAATTATTGAAAAAATAGTTACAGGTAAACTGAATAAACACCTAAATGAAATAACTTTGCTTGGTCAGGAATATATTAAAGATCCTGACTTAAATATTTCTCAGTTATTAAAAAAATCCAATGCAACTGTAAATCTTTTTGTAAGATATGAGGTCGGAGAGGGAATTGAGCACCAAGATAAAAATTTTGCTGATGAAGTCAAAGAACAAGTTGAAGCAAGTAAATAATAATTTTTATTCTCTTTGATCAAGAATTTTTATGGTTTTTTAATGTGGTAAATAAACAGATAAAAAGAATCCTTTTGAAATTAAGTGGTGAGGCACTCCTGGGCAAGAAGGAGTTTGGTGTTGATCCAGATGTATTAATTTATCTGGCCAAGGAAATTAAATCTATTCTGGATTTAGGTACTCAAGTAGGAATTGTGATTGGAGGGGGTAATATTTTTAGAGGTGAAGGTTTAGCCCAGTCAGGAATTGATAGAGTCACTGGAGATCAAATGGGTATGTTGGCAACTATTATTAATGCATTGGCCATTCAAGATGCTTTGGAACGACAAGGACTGGTTGCAAGAGTTATGTCTGCATTAAAAGTTAATGAAGTATGCGAAGACTATATTAGAAGACGAGCTATTAGGCATTTAGAAAAGGGCAGAGTGACTATATTTTCAGCAGGTACTGGCAACCCTTATTTTACTACTGATTCTGCTGCATCACTTAGAGCTGTGGAGATTGAAGCCGATCTATTGATTAAAGCAACAAGAGTCAATGGGGTCTATTCAGAAGATCCTTTAAAGAATCAGGATGCAAATCATTTTGAAACAATTTCTTTTGACAAGTTTATATCAAAAAACCTTAAAGTCATGGATACTACTTCTATTGTCATGTGCAAGGAAAATAATCTACCAATTAGGGTCTATGATATTAATATCGATAATGCATTATTGGATATAGTCCAAGGTAAGAGCGTGGGGACCTTGATAATGTAATCAAGGATGAAAGTTTTGCTGGAAGAGATTAATCAAGAAACCAATGAAAGAATGCATAAATCTATTGATGCTTTTTCAGTGAATTTAACCAAAATAAGAACAGGACGTGCCACACCGGATATCCTTAATAGTATCCAGATTGAATATTACGGCAATGATACACCGATACAACAATTATCAAATATAACCGTAGAAGACTCTCAAACACTCACCATTTCTCCCTGGGAAGAAAAATTTATTCCAGAAATTGAGCGTGCAATATTAAAAGCAAATATTGGTTTAAATCCAGTAACAACAGGAAATATTATTAGGATTCCTTTACCTACTTTGACAGAGGAAAGAAGAGTAGAGCTAACCAAACAAGTAAGAAGTGAGGAGGAACAGGCCAAGATTTCTATCAGAAATATAAGAAGAGACTCAATCCAGGATCTAAAAGATTTTTCTAACGAGAAGATGATCTCAGAAGATGATTTGCACAAAGGCCAAACGGAAGTTCAAGTCATTACAGATGAGATGATAAAAAATATTGAATCCTTAAGTGAACAAAAACAAAAAGAATTAATGAGTTTTTAAATCATGAAAGAAAATCCCACAGAGGAAAACGTTCCAAAAATTCTTAACCTGCCCAGACATTTGGGGGTTATTATGGATGGTAATGGTCGTTGGGCAAAATTAAGAAGGAAAAGAAGATTCTTTGGCCATGAAGCTGGTGTTTTAAAGGCTAAAGAGATTGTTGAAAACTCGGTCAAATTGGAGATAGAGGCCCTAACTCTATTTGCCTTAAGTTCAGAGAACTTGGACAGACCAGCTAGGGAAGTCGTCAGTTTGATGCGATTGTTTGAAAGATCCATTGAAAAATATACTGGCCTTTTGATCGAGAATAATGTTCGTTTTAAACAAAGAGGCAATAAAGAAATGTTGCCCAAGGCTTTGGTTAGAAAAATAGAGCAAATAGAGGCTATCACATCAGAAAACTCCGGTTTAAAATTGACTTTGGCAATAGCATATGGCTCAAGACAGGATATTATCAGAGGCATATTGGATATCATTGATGGGATAGACAAAGGTGAAATTAATAAAGATCAAATAGATGAATCAACTCTCTCAAGCTATCTTTCTTTCTCAGATCTACCTGACTTAGATTTGATCATTAGAACATCAGGTGAGACTAGAATAAGTAATTTTATGCTGTGGGAAATGGCATATAGTGAAATCCATTTTACCGAAACACTCTGGCCTAATTTTGAAAACCAGGAATTTTTTGAAATATTAGAAAATTACTCAAAATCAGAAAGACGTTTTGGAGCAATTGAGGAAGAAAAAGAGCTGAAAAAAGCCTAGAGCATAACTAATGAAAAACATTACTAAGAGAATCTGTTCGGCAGCAGTTCTTATTCTTATACTCATATACCTAACTCAGGATTCAACAGCAAACCTTGCCAAAATTGTAGTTGCTACATTACTTTCTCTCATTATCGTTTGGGAATATTCAAGGTTATTTAAATCACGAATCTATCAAGCACTTTTTCAGATACTGTTTGTTAGTTTTGTTTTGTCAGCACCTTATTTAACTGGAATTTTGGAGAAAACAAGTAACTATTTCTTTGGATTGTTAGTTTTCGCATGGGTTGTCATTTTGTTCAGGGTATTGACCTATAAAAAGAAGAATATTGATGACTTTTTAGTCTTTATTTTTGGATATTTAACCCTACTTCCATTTGTTGGATCATTGTTTACTATTTTAATTTATCCTGGAATTTTATTATATGTTGTTATCACCGTTTCAATTGCAGATTCATCAGCTTATTTGGTAGGAAGGAAGGTAGGTAAGACTGCTTTACTACCAAATATCAGCCCTGGTAAAACCATCGAAGGTTTTGTTGGAAGCCTTATAATAACTCCTATAATCTCAAGCTTAATCGTTTATCTTTTTTATGGTGAAGTTGTGATTGGATTTTTATTTATCGGATTTTTTGTAACACTCATATCTGTAATTGGTGACCTATTTTTTAGTTTATTGAAACGTAATAAAAATATTAAGGATTCCAGTAATTTAATACCCGGTCATGGAGGTTTCATTGATTTATTAGACGGTACAATAGCGGTTCTTCCCTTACTCGCATTTTTATTTTTTAAAGTGAGTTATCTAAGCATGGTTCTTTCTGTTATAAGTTTTTAGTTACCGGTATTTATAATTTTTATCTCTTATTACTTCCTTTGCTGTGCTGATTCTTTATAATTTCTTCATAATTTCAATCGATAATTAGATATATGGATTTTTTATTCTCAATTGTTGCATTCATAGTCTTGGTTGGCGTACTCGTTGCCATCCATGAATATGGACATTATCTGGTAGCAAGACTTTGCAATGTCAAAGTTCTAAGGTATTCCATTGGCTTTGGTAAAGTACTGTGGAGTAAAAACATAGGCAGAGACCAAACAGAGTATTGTTTATCTGCTATTCCTCTTGGAGGTTATGTGCAATTGCTCGATGAACGGAGTGAAGAAGTTCATGAAAGTGAAGTCAAACGTGCTTTTAACAATCAATCAGCTGTGAAGAGAATTTTTATTTTATCTGCAGGGCCTTTTGCTAATTTTCTTTTTTCAATTGTAGTTTATATGACTATGTTCTCTATCGGTGTTCCAGGCGTAGTTCCTATCATAGGAGATGTTGAATCAGATTCTATTGCCTGGCAGAACAATTTAAGATCTGGAGATAAGATCATCAATGTCGGTGGTAAAGATGTCAAAACATGGCAAGATTCTTTGATTTCAATGATCGGTGATATTTTAGACGACGAACAAATCCAGATCATAGCAATCGATCAATTAGGTAATCAGAAAACAGTTGTATTGGATGTCACAGGAAGAACCAAGGAGTTGACCTCTCCAAATACTTTAATGCCTGGTTTGGGATTTAAACCCTTTACACCAAAGATCAAGCCCATTATAGAATCGGTCGATCTAGATGGACCGGCAGATAAGGCAGGTCTTATGTCGGGAGATATCATTCTAAAAGTTAATGATATCGATATCAAAAACTGGAACCATTTTAGAGAAATCATCATTGCCAATCCAAATAAAGAGATTGATATTGAGATCAAAAGACTTGATCAAGTGTATCGAACAACAGTGCTTTTGGATTCTAGGACTGATGATGTAAGTCAGGGTTTTATAGGACTCCGAGCAGGAATTGATGAGGAAGAAATCAAGAAGTATCAGGCTATTCAACAATATAATTTCCCTAAAAATTTAACAATGGCATTGGATCAAACCAATCAGATGATCGTTATGACCTTAAATATGTTTGGCAAAATGGTTACCGGTCAAATTTCAGGGAAAAATCTCAGTGGACCACTCGGAATCGCCAAGGACGCAGGAACAGTTGCCAAAAGAGGACTTATTGCAACTTTATCTTTTATGGCAATTATTAGCATTAGTTTGGGTATTCTCAATCTATTTCCTTTGCCCATTCTGGATGGAGGACAAATCCTGTTTGTTCTAATAGAAAAAATCATTCGAAAACCTATTCCAGAAAAAATACAAATAATTTTTCAGCAAATTGGAGTAGGAGCACTATTATTCTTAATGGTCTTTGCGGTATACAATGATCTTGTAAGGATATTCAGTTAATAGGACTCAATCAAAACTATGAAAATCAGATTAATAATTATTGCTTTGGCTTTTCTTTGTTTTTATTCAGTTCAAGCTGAAGAGTCGTTCGTTGTCAAAGACATTCGAATTGAAGGTTTGCAGAAGATTTCTGAAGGAGCGTTATTAAATTATTTGCCTATTAACATTGGCGACATACTTGATGATGTTAAAGTTAAAGAATCAATAAGATCAGTCTATTCAAGTGGTTTTTTTAAGAATATTGAATTTAGACAAGATGAATCCGGCATTTTGATTATCTCGGTCCTGGAAAGGCCGTCCATAGGTAATATTGTGTTTGATGGAAACAAGGATATAAAGACAGAAGATCTGGAGGATTCATTAAATAACATAGGTTTTAAAGTGGGACGAACATACGACCCTTCTGTTTTGGATGAGATCGAGAGATCAATGACAGATCAATATTTCAGTTTCGGTAAATACAGCGCTCAGATCGAAACGAAAGTAGATGATCTACCAGGCAATACGGTGAATATACAAGTCAATATTAAAGAGGGTGATCGAGCTCAAATTAGGCAGATTAATATTGTTGGGAATACTATTTACAATGATGAGGATCTACTGGATCAATTAACATTACAGATGCCAGATTGGTTGTCATTCATTCAACAAGATGATCGCTATTCTAGAGAAGATTTGCAGGGTGATTTAGAAACAATCGAATCATTTTATTTGGATAGAGGCTATGCAAATTTCAGACTTGACTCTGCCCAGGTTGCCATTTCACCAGATAGAACCGGTATATTTATTACCATCAATATTACAGAAGGGGAGGTGTATCAACTTTCAGATGTCAAGTTGACTGGTGAATTTGTTATTCCTAAAGAAGAGATTGAACAGCTTGTTTTTGCTCAACCGGGTCAATTTTTTTCACAAGCACTATTAACTCAAGCTTCAGAATTAATTAAATATAGACTCGGAGAAGATGGTTATTCCTTTGCTGAAGTTGAAGCAATTCCAGAACTGGATCGTGAAAACAAGGAAGTAAAGATCGTTTTTTACATTCAGCCAAAAAGTAGAGTCTATGTTAGGCGTGTCAATTTCTCCGATACCACATCCATTAATGACGAAGTTTTGCGACGTGAACTAAGGCAGTTGGAAGGTGCTTATATGTCGAAAAGTAGATTGGAACGCTCAAAAGTTAGATTGCAAAGATTGCCCTATATAGAGGAAGTGGAATTTGACACAATTCCAGTTGCAGGAACCAATGATTTAGTTGATGCGGAGTTCACGATTAAAGAGGGTCTTCCAGGACAATTTGGCGGAGGCATAGGATATTCTGGTGCACAGAAAATGATTTTAAATGGCAATTTCGTTCACACCAATTTTTTTGGTACCGGTAATAGAGTTGCACTTGATTTAAACGCAAGTAAATACAGGGATCTCTACAGTTTTTCTCATACGAATCCTTATACCGGATTAAATGAAATTTCCAGAACGGTAAGATTTTCATATTCAACCTTCAATCAGTTCACCTCGTCTGCTTCTGATTTTTCAACCAAAACTTGGTCTACAGGATTGGAATATTCATACCCTTTAAGTGAATACCAACGAGTTATTTTCGGTTCAACCTTACAGAGTTCCGAATTGTTAGCTGGAACTTATAGTGCAAATCAAGCACTTCAGTGGGTTAGCAACAATGGCGATAATAATTGTTTTGATGAAGAATATTTTAATTTTTGTAAAACCAAATTTAATGCTGCAGAACTCTTACTGGGTTGGGTTTATGATTCCAGGAATCGTTTTCTTTTTGCTGACCGAGGCATGTCGCAAAGACTCATAATCAGCTCTGCAATACCTGGCAGTGATGTTGAGTATTATGGTATTAACTTCAGTTATAAACAGTATTTTAATATACCGTTTCCATGGGTGAATTATCTTACATTGATGGCAAAAGCTGATATTGCATTCAATGATGCATATGGTGATACTATTGGCGTTCCTCCATATAAGAACTTTTTCGGAGGAGGTCCAGATTCTGTAAGAGGCTATAAAGAACATCATCTTGGACCAAGGGATAATTTTGGGAACCCGTACGGTGGAAATTTATTGATGTCAGCCCAATTGGAGGTCATTTTGCCGATGCCACAAAAATGGGCTTCAAGAGCAAGATTTAGTATGTTTTTTGATATTGGTAATGTCTTTTCCACCACTGAGATAGATTTTTTTGATAAAATGGGTGATCCTGTCGATTATGATTTTGATGCAGGCAACTTAAAGCAATCTTTTGGGTTGGCGGCACAATGGTTGGCTCCTCTTGGGTTATTTAGGTTTAGTTATGCGATGCCATTAAATGATGATTCTCCAACTTCGACTTCATGGGGCGATGAAACTGAACGATTCCAATTTACAATTGGGGGAGCTTTTTAGACAATAGACTATTATTTTATAGAGGATAGATATGAAGAAAACAAATTTTGTATTATTGATAATTATTGGAGCAGTGTTTTTAACACAACCCATTTTTGCACAGACTGCAGTCGAAGCCAGAATTGGTGTGGTTGATATGAATAAATTGCTTCAAGAGTCACCTCAGTTCCAAGATATGCAAGAGGCCATTGAAGAAGAATTTGCTCCCAGGGTAAGGGACATTTCGTCAAAAGAATCTGCATTTAATGCCAGTAGAGATCAGTTGACTAAAGATAATCTTGCTTTGAGTACAGATGAGCGCCAGAGTGCTACCTTAAAACTTGCTTCTGACCAAAGGGAGCTTGAATATTTAGCACAGAGCTTTCAACAAGATCGCAATAGTAGAAGTCAAATTGAATTAAATAAAATTTTTAGAGAAATCATAGATATTATTAAAAAATTTGGCAGAGATAACGGTTATGATCTAGTTATCAATGAAGGCAAGATCGATCAGAACACCTTATTGAGTGGCGGGACATTGTACACAGGTGCTTCTGTTGATATCACCAACGATGTAGCAAAACTTTTAGAGAAGAAGTTTCAGGAAGATAAATAAAATTGGAGGCTAGTTAAAAGGCGTCTAGTTTTGCAAATGTTGGAGAGTTAGAATTTTGTCTGAAACTGTGATTACTCTAGGGCAATTAGCTTCTCAGTACGATTGTAAAATTCATGGAGACTCCTCTGTGGTTATAGCCGATGTAGCAACTCTGAGTAGTGCTACGAATAGTTCCCTAACATTCTTAGCAAACTCTAAATATAAATCTGTTTTAAAGGAAACAAAAGCAGCAGCAGTTGTGCTGACTCAAAATGATCTTAAGTTTTGCCCAACTAATGCTTTGGTTACAAATGAGCCATATTTATTATTTGCTCAAATTGCGAGTCATTTTGATACCACTAAGGAGTTCAATCCGGAGATTCATACTTCAGCGACTATTCATCCATCCAGTCAAGTTTCCTCCACTTGCGGGATTGAATCCGGTGTAGTTATTGCTAAGAATGTTGTCTTGGGAGAGCATGTTTTTGTGGGGGCCAATACAGTAATAGGACAGGATACCAAGGTGGGTCAATCTTCTTGGATTAGTTCAGGAGTTATGATTGGAGCCAAAACAAAGATAGGTTCAAGAACTATTATTCATTCAGGAGTTGTCATTGGGGCGGATGGTTTCGGGTTTTCAGAAAATAAAGATTCTGAGTGGGTAAAAATTCCTCAGATGGGCTGCGTTAATATTGGCAATGACGTTGAAATTGGTGCGAATACAACCATCGACAAAGGAACCTTTACAGACACCATCCTCGGAAATGGGGTGAAATTAGATAATCTCATACAAATAGGACACAACGTTATCATTGGTGACCACACTGCTATTGTTGCTCAAACAGGAATAGCAGGGAGTGCTACAATTGGTAAGCGTTGTAAAATTGGTGGTCAAGTTGGGATTGTTGGGCATCTGAAAATAGCCGATGATACTACCATTACAGCAAGAACATCTGTCACTAAAGATATCAAAGATTCTGGAGTCTATTCTGGCAATCTGTTCTCGACCCAAAAAGCAACAGAATGGCAAAAAAATGCAGCCAGTTTTAAAAAATTAAACAAGCTTCAGAAATTAGTAAAAGCCATCAGTAAAAAAATAGGCGATTAAAAGTGATTCACGAAACTGTAGTGATTTCTAAAGAGGCTCAGTTAGACGATAGTGTAACCATTGGTCCTTATTCAATCATTGGACCAGATGTTTCGATTGCTAGTGGCACAATTATAGAATCCCATGTAGTTATTACTGGCAGAACCAAAATAGGACAAGACAATCATATCTATTCATTTTCTTCAATTGGAGACCACCCTCAAGATATGAAATACAAAGGTGAGGATACTGAATTAGAAATAGGAGATAGAAATACTATCAGAGAGTATTGCACTATCAATAAAGGCACTATTCAAGACACAGGTGTAACGCGGTTGGGAAATGATAATTGGATTATGGCCTATGTCCATCTAGCCCATGACTGCCAAGTTGGTAGTAACACTATCTTCGCAAACAACACGACCCTGGCTGGTCATGTGGAAGTGGGTGACTACGCGATTTTAGGTGGTTTTTCAGGTGCTCATCAATACTGTAAAATAGGCTGCCATAGTTTTTTGGGAATGTACTCTGGGGTGTCGAGAGATTTGCCCCCTTATGTCATTGTTACAGGACAACCTGCCATACCTAGGGGAATTAACTTAGAAGGTCTAAAGCGAAGAGATTTTAACCCCGACCAGATCAGAAATATAAAAACTGCTTACAAATATTTATATAAGTCTGAGTTAAGGTTAGAAGAAGCTCAAGAAAAAATTGCTGGTCTTAATGAAGTTTCAAATGAACTACAGGTAATGATTAATTTTCTGAAAGCTTCTTCAAGAGGAATTGTTCGTTGAATTCTATAAAATCCAGTTATTGTGTCTAGATTTGTTATTGTAGCAGGAGAATCATCAGGAGATTTATTAGCTTCCAAGATTATTGATTCAATAAAGGAGCAAATGCCAGATGCTACATTTGAGGGTGTAGCCGGTCCACAAATGGTTAAAGCTGGGTGCTTGGATTGGTTTAATTCCTCAGAGCTTTCTGTGATGGGTATATTTGGTGTTCTTAAGCACTTACCAAGAATTTTTTTAATCAGAAGAAGAATAATTAAAAGAATTCTCAATAATCCTCCTGATGCATTTATTGGAATTGATGCTCCCGATTTTAATTTAGCACTCGAGAAAAAACTAAAAAATAAAGGTATCAAAACTATCCATGTGGTATCGCCCAGTTTTTGGGCATGGCGCAAAAATAGAGTTCGATCCCTAAATCAATCTACCGATTTATTACTCTGTCTTTTTCCTTTTGAAGAAGATCTTTTAAGGCAGCATAATGTCAATTCTATCTTTATTGGACATCCATTGGCTGATTCAGTAGATCACGGTATTGATATTTTGTCTGCGAGAAATGCTTTGCAACTGGATGCTCAAGCAAAAACTGTAATCACACTGATGCCCGGTAGTAGAAATACTGAAATTAAAAGACATGCAGGATTATTGTTTGAGGCAGCTGATTTGATTTCGAAAAAATATGATCTTGTTGAATTTGTGGTCCCAGTAGTAAATTACACCATTGAACAAGAACTTAAGAAGTTACTAACCGATCGGTTTCAGAACCTCAATGTAGTTATTACTGATAATGCAACATTAGCCTTATCAGCGTGTGATTTAGTCATTACAAAATCTGGCACTTCTACTCTTGAAGCAGCCTTGCATAAAAAACCTTTGATTGTGGTATATAAAATGTCTTCTCTGAGCTACTGGTTTTTGAGAATTTTCAAGATTGTTAAGACAAATTATATTTCATTACCCAATATCCTTCTTGGAAAAGAAGTAGTGCCTGAATTGATCCAGAAAGAGGCACATCCTGAAAGTATATTCAATGCCAGTGTGTTGTATCTTTCCAGTCAAAAAGTGGTCGACGAGCTTCAAGAACAATTTGATGGTCTCTACCTTGAGTTGAAAAGAAATGCTTCAATGCTCGCAGCAAACGCAATCATCGAGATTATAGAAGAATAATAATGGTTTGATTGTCTAATTTATGTTTTGATTCTATGAAGTTAATCGCAGGTGTTGATGAGGCAGGAAGAGGGTGTTTGGCCGGACCGGTTATTGCTGCCGCTGTGATCATTCCTAACAATCAAAAGATAGAAGGTTTGAAAGATTCAAAAAAATTGTCTTCCATTAGAAGACAACAATTATTTACCATCATAAAAACTCAAGCAATAGAGTGGTCCGTCGGTCTTGCTAATCATCAGGAAGTGGATCAATATAATGTTCTGAGGGCAACAATGCTCGCAATGCAGAGGGCAATTGAGAAACTACAAAACAAGGGTATTAAAGTCTTGATAGATGGCCCGCATTGCCCAATGATAGATTCAAATAAGAATATAATGATGGAGCCAAAAATTGGTGGAGATGATTGTTATCCTTGTATTTCAGCAGCATCGGTAATAGCAAAAGTAACTAGAGATCAATTTATGTTGAAAATGCATAAGAAATTTCCTCAATATCATTTTGATAAAAACAAAGGTTATCCTACTAAGGACCATTTATCAGCTATTCAAGAATTTGGCCCAACATCAATTCATAGAATGACATTTAAATCAGAAATATATAATAGTTAAAATGATAAAAAAAGAACCATTATTCATTCACTTAGACGTTTTTTCTGAATATTCTATAGGTCAAAGTATTATTCGAATTGAATCCGTATTAGACAAATGTTTTGAAGATCATATGCCAGCATTGGGCATTGTTGAGCATAATAATTTATTTTCAGCATTTAAATTCTATAAAAAAGCAGTTCATTTGGGTATTAAGCCTATTATTGGTGCAAATATTTCAGTGCAAACAGATCGTTCCAATGTGATTTGCAATATGACCTTTCTTTGTAAGAATTCAACTGGGTATAAAAATTTATCTCATTTAATTACAAGATCTTATATTGAAGGATACAGGAATGACCAAGCATCGATAGATATTGATTGGTTGAATGAGAAAAATAGTTCAGGATTGATAGCAATTTCAGGAGGTCACAAAGGTTTGATCCAGGCGCTCCTATTATCTGGTAAAACAAATGATGCTGCCGATCAACTGAAGCAGTTACAAGCTATTTTTTTCAATGATGTTTATCTATCAATTCAGAGATTAGGTAACAATAGGGATGAGGAGTTATTGCATAAAACTCTTGAATGTTCCTTGTCATCAAATACTCCACTTCTGGCAGCAAACAATCCAAGATTTTTGAATAAGGGTGATTACTTGGCTCTGGATGCAAGAGTTTGCATAGATCAGAGTGATGTCATTGATAATGTAAAAAGGATAAAAGATTACACAAATGAACAATACTTCAAAACGCAAGAGGAAATGTCTAATTTATTTTCAGATATTTCAGAAGCTTTAGACAACACAGTTAATATTGCAAAAAAATGTAACTTTAAATTTACAACCGATCAAGTTGCCCTTCCTGCATATTTGCCTCCTAAAGGCTTGAGTGTAGAAGGATATTTAAAAAGGGAGGCGAAACAAGGCTTAGATCAGCTTGTTGATGAAAATGAAAAGCTAACAAAAATATATAATCAGCGCTTAAATACTGAGCTAGATATTATTATTTCTACCGGGTTTTCTGGCTATTTCTTAATTGTTTCTGATTTTGTTAGATGGTCCAGAGTAAAGAATATTCCTGTTGGACCGGGAAGGGGTTCTGGGCCCGGATCTTTGGTTGCTTTTTGCTTGGGGATAACTGACATCGATCCGATTCGATACGATTTACTTTTTGAACGATTTCTTAATCCTGAGAGAGTTTCTATGCCAGATTTTGATATCGATTTTTGTGTAAAAGGTAGAGATCAAGTTATTGATTATGTTTCGGATCAATACGGTTCAGAAATGGTTTCACAAATCATTACTTTTGGCACAATGTCAGCAAAAGCGGTTGTCAGGGATGTTGGAAGAATACTGGGCTATCCTTTTGGGATGGTTGATCAAATTGCCAAATTAATTCCATTTGAGATTGGTATTACTATTGAAAACGCATTGAAGAAAGAATCAGAGCTCAATGAGCGATATGAAAATGAGGAGGAAGTTCAAGCAATAATAAATTTAGCTCTACAGTTAGAAGGCTTGGTAAGAAATGCCGGAAAACATGCAGGTGGAGTTGTTATAGCTCCCTCCAACCTTTCAGATTTTATGCCACTTTATACGGTTGAGGGAGACGAAGGGGGAACTGTTACTCAATTTGATAAAGATGATGTTGAATCAATGGGACTCATTAAGTTTGATTTTTTAGGTCTTAAAACACTTACCGTCATACAAACTGCCGTTGAATTAATACATCAACAGCAAAGTGATGAACAACTTAAAACCATCGATATTAGAAAAATACCAACTGATGATATTCATACTTACCAGTTATTATCATCGGCTAAGACTGTTGGAGTATTCCAATTGGAATCAATAGGTATGAGGGATTTGATTAAGAGAATGCAGCCTGAAAAATTTGATGATATTATCGCTTTGGTTGCACTTTTCAGACCCGGTCCACTACTATCAGGAATGGTGGATGACTTCATTGAACGAAGAAAGGCTGATCAATCAAGACTAATAGATTATCTCCACCCCATGCTCGAGTCTATTCTACGAACAACTTATGGTGTAATTGTTTATCAAGAGCAGGTGATGCAAATTGCACAAAAGTTAGCCAAATATACACAGGGCAGTGCTGATATTCTCAGGAAAGCGATGGGTAAGAAAATTCCTGAGGAAATGGCTAAACAAAAGGATGTTTTTATCCAAGGCGCCATAGATAATGATGTTAAGGAGAGAACCGCAATAAAAATATTTGACTTGATAGAGAAGTTTGCAGGTTATGGTTTTAATAAATCACACTCTGTCTCCTATGCCTTCATCGCCTATCAAACAGCCTGGCTAAAAACGCATTACCCAGCTCAATTTATGGCTGCTTCAATGACAGCAGATATTAATAACACGGATAAGATAATTCCATTAAAAGAAGATTGCACTAATTTAGATATTGAAATTCTACCACCTTGTATTAATCACTCAGCTTATGATTTTTTTGTACAAGATTCTGAGTCCATTAGATACGGCTTAGGTGCCATTAAAGGTATTGGCGAATCTGCAGCTGAAGCGATGACAAGCGAAAGATTAACAAACGGTACCTATAAAGATTTTTTTGATTTTTGCTCTAGACTTACCGATCAAAAGCTATCAAAAAGAACGATAGAAGCATTAGTCAAAAGTGGGGCAATGGATTGTTTGAATGAAAACAGGTCCACGTTGTTCAGGTCGATTGGAACTGGAGTCAATTTCGCAAATAAAAAAGCAATGGATCAAAAATCAGGTCAAAATAATTTATTTTCCATTGATGGTGATCACGCTGAAACTCCTCCTAGTCTAAATAGGGATAAAGAATGGAAGTTAAATGATTTATTACAAGGTGAGTTTCAAAGTTTGGGTTTTTATTTTAGCGGTCACCCATTTGATCCATATAGAAAAGATTGTATCCATCTAACTAAAGGACCATTAATACAGATAAAAGCAAAGATGGAAAAAAGTAATAACGGATCACTGCTATTTAATAGTCAAAATTTCATGGAAATTGCAGGTTTAGTTTTTGACGTAAAACGGAGAGGAAATAATCTTATATTTCGACTAGATGATGGCACTGCAATCATTGATGCAATTGTTTTTGGTGAGAATAGAGACAGATTTAGAGATTTGATTAATAACAACGCTATATTACATCTTAATGGAAGCTTTCGCTATGATACTTATGCTGACACATGGCAATTTGTTGCCTCAGAGATTTTGGAATTAGATGCATTGATAGAAAAAAAAGCTAAAACGCTCTTAATTAAATGCAATCCAGATTTTGACCCAGAAAAACTTAAATCAATTCTTCAGGCCCATACTCCAGGTTCTTGTAAAGTTAACGTTCACTATAAAACTGATATTGACGTTTACAAATTAAAATTTGGCCAAGAATGGACTGTTAAAGTGACCAAGGAACTGAGGGATAGATTAACGGCTGAGTTTGGTTCAGGCAACTTTCAGTTCTTGACGTACCACTAAATTCTTATATTTTTTTATAAGATTTTTTTTATTTTTTCTAATGTAGAATGATAGATATATTTTAATATAATATTTTACATTATGGATTTTTTGAATTTTGAACAACCCATTGTTGAGTTAGAAAGAAGAATTGAGGAACTTAAGCTAAGTGTTACAGATTCAGAGTATTCTGAAGATATTGATAAAGAAATCAATAAGTTAAGTCAAAAATGTGAAGCTTTAACTAATAAAATATTTTCCAATCTGACTGAATGGCAAATCGTTCAGTTATCAAGGCATCCGAACAGACCAAAATCTTCAGATGTAATTAAAGCCATAACACCCGATTTTCAGGAGTTGCATGGCGATAGAATGTATGCAGATGATACCGCGATTATTTCTGGTTTAGGAACCATAGATAATTTATCCATGATGTTGATAGCTCAGGAGAAAGGTAAGGATACAAAATCAAGGGTGTATAGAAACTATGGCATGCCTAGGCCTGAGGGTTATCGTAAAGCACTTAGAGTAATGAAACTTGCTGAGAAATTTTCAATTCCAATAGTCACCATAATCGATACTCCAGGAGCATATCCAGGTATTGGTGCTGAAGAGAGAGGACAAAGTGAAGCAATTGCAAAAAATCTCTTTACACTGGCATCGATTAGAACTCCAGTGATTAATCTGGTTCTCGGTGAAGGTGGATCAGGGGGCGCTTTAGCCATAGGCATGGGGGATTCACTTATGATGTTGCAATACAGTGTGTACACTGTAATTTCTCCCGAGGCTTGTTCTTCTATTCTATGGAGGAATCCTGAAGAAACTGAAATTGCAGCAGATTCCATGGGGCTTTCGGCAAAAAGATTATCTAAATTAGGAGTTGTAGACCAAGTGATCAAAGAACCTTTAGGAGGCTTTCACCGTGATCCAGAACCTATGTATCAGCAAATCACCAAAGCCATAGTTGATGAAGTAAGTTTACTGAGCAATATGAACATGTCAGATCTGTTGGAGCGAAGGAGAGTTAAATTTAGAGCCATTGGACAATTTAAAGAGATTTAATCAATGGTTGTAAGTAAAAATATAGATCTCGAAGAGACCTTAATAAATCATATTCAAAGACTCAATTTAACAAAAATCTGTGTGTCATTGAGTGGTGGATTAGATTCCATTGTTTTGCTGCATATCCTCCATCAAATAGCCAGAGAACAGATTTATTTAAGGGCAATTCATTTTAATCATAATTTAACAGAAGGTTCTCAGAGCTGGGCTCAATTTTGTAAAAAGATTTGTAACCAACTCAATGTTAATTTAGACATTTATTCTTTAAAAATAAATTTACATGAAGGATTTGGAATTGAAGCAGCTGCAAGAAAAGCTAGATATCAAAAATTAGGAGAAAGTATCCACAAGGATGAGTGCTTAATGACAGCACATCACCAAGATGATCAGCTAGAAACTATTTTATTAAGGATGGCCAGAGGCACTGGAATTGATGGTCTTCAAGCTATTCAGAGACAATTTGATTTTGGACAAGGAATCATTTTAAGACCTCTTTTAGATTTTACCAGAGATCAGATAGAAGATTATGCAAAGCGAAATAAATTGGAATGGATTGAAGATACTAGTAATAAAGAAGTTTACTTTGATAGAAATTTTTTAAGACAAAAAGTCATTCCGATCATGAAGGAAAGATGGCCTAGTCTTCCTAGCAGTGTTTCTAGATTATCAAAAATCTCCAGTCAAACTTTGATTTTATTAAAAGAGCTAGCAGAACAAGATTTAGGAAAAGATTCTTCTATAACAGAATTAAATATCGATGTATTCAATGATAAATCAAATGAACGAGTTATTAATATGATGCGCTACCTTATTTCGAGAAATAAGATGTCATCACCTTCGATGCGAGTTTTAAATGCTGGGATTAATATACTTTTAAATGATGAGTCAATTAATCCATCGATGTTTTGGGATGATTGTTGTATAAAAAGATATCGCAATAAACTTTATTTTCTCCATGCTTCTCAGTTAAAACCCAATCAAAATCTTGAACCAGAAAACTGGAAGATAAAAAATCCATTGAGATTAGATAATGATGGCGGTTTGTTAGAAGTTACCTTGGTAAGAGGACAAGGCTTATCGCTGAGTAAATGCGATCAGAATTTAACTATTAGGTATCGCATTGGAGGAGAGTCTATCAAACCGGTGGGACATAAAATAACAAAGAAGTTGAAAAATTTGTTCCAAGAAAACCATATTTTACCTTGGGTGAGGGATAAGATTCCTTTGATATATAGTGGAACTGAACTCATTGGTGTAGCAGATCTTTGGATTCATGATGATTACACTGCATCTCAAAATGAGCAAGGTTTTTTGATTGATTGGCAGAGAAAAATTAACATAAAACATAATTGCTGATTGTTCATTGTCACAATATCTGTTAGTTTGAAATACCGGGATATTAGTGTTGGGAAAGCCTGAGATTATTTTAAAAAAATCCCAAGTAAATTTTAACTAATTGGAATAAAAAACCCGGACATGTCACATTATATATTTGTTACTGGAGGCGTAGTATCAGCACTCGGTAAGGGTGTAACATCTGCTTCACTCGGTGCAATTCTTGAAGCCAGGGGATTAAAGGTTGGGATGATGAAACTTGATCCTTATCTGAATATAGATCCCGGAACTATGAGTCCATACCAGCATGGTGAGGTTTTTGTAACCGAAGATGGTACTGAAACGGATCTTGATTTAGGCCATTACGAACGATATGTAAATACTACAACGGGGAAAAACAGCAACTTCACCGCCGGGAAGATTTACGAAAATGTTATTGCGAAAGAAAGGAAAGGTGATTATCTGGGTGGCACGGTACAAGTGATTCCCCATGTAACAGATGAGATAAAGAAAAATATCACAATTGGTGCAGATGGTTTTGATGTCACAATAATTGAAGTTGGTGGAACCGTAGGGGATATCGAATCACTACCTTTCTTGGAAGCCATCCGTCAAATGGGCATAGAGGAAAATGGGTTTAAAGTTGCATACGTTCATCTGACCTTGGTCCCTTATATAAAAACTTCTTCAGAAATCAAAACCAAGCCCACACAACATTCAGTTAAAGAATTGCGATCAATTGGTATTCAACCCGATGCATTGGTGTGTAGGTCAGAAAAACCTCTACCTGAAGAACAACGGAAAAAAATAGCTTTATTCACTAATGTAAAAGAAGAAGCTGTAATTTCAGCTCAGGATGCAAGTGATATTTATGAGATACCCTTAATTTTAAGGGATCAGGGATTAGATGAGATCATTATCAATAAATTGCAACTCAATGTTACAAAGCCAGATCTGACAGATTGGGAGAGTGTTCTTCTTGCTAAGAACAGTAGTAAATCTCTTGTTAAAATTGCAATGGTAGGCAAGTACGTTGATTTTAGGGACTCATATATTTCTTTGAGCGAAGCTCTTCGTCACGCGGGATTTAAAACACAAACAAGAATTCAAATCGAATACGTAGAATCTGAAGAGATACAAAAAAATGGAACGGGTATCTTGAAAGCAATGGATGCGATTTTAATTCCAGGGGGATTTGGTGATCGTGGCATTGAGGGCATGGTCGACTCAATTCAGTTTGCCAGAGAGAACAAGGTACCTTTTTTAGGGATCTGTCTAGGTCTTCAAGCAGCTGTGATTGAATTTTCGAGGAATAATCTAAATTTATTAGATGCGAATAGCACGGAATTCGACCCCGATACTCATGCACCTGTTATTGCTTTGATTAAGGAATGGATGAACGAAGACGGATCCTTGGAGAATAGGGATGAAGATTCTGATTTAGGAGGGAGTATGAGGCTTGGTGCTCAAGAATGTATGATCACAAATAAAACATTAGCCAGAGACGTTTACCAGAAAAGTTCAGTCTTCGAAAGGCACAGACATCGGTATGAATTTAATATTAATTTCAAAGAGGATCTGGAGAAAAAAGGTTTAATTTTTTCAGGTCATTCGAAAGATGGTTTAGTTGAGATCATTGAGTTGGCGGATCATCCATGGTTTTTTGCTTGCCAATTTCATCCAGAATTTACGTCATCTCCAAGAAAAGGACATCCACTATTTGAATCTTTTATTCAAGCTTCTGTAGAATATTCAAGAACAAAAAAGGAATGATAGATGTCAGTTAGTATCGGAAAAAATAAAGTGGGTAACAATCTACCTCTAACTTTGATAGCAGGACCTTGTGTAATAGAATCATTGGAGCTTGCTCAAGAGGTTGCTGGTAGCATTGCAGAAATTGCCACAAAATTGGAGATACCCTTTATATATAAATCCTCTTTTGATAAGGCCAACCGAAGCTCTTTGTCAAGCTATAGAGGTCCAGGTATTGATGAAGGACTTAAAATTTTAGAAAGCGTTAAAAAGAGCGTTGATGTTCCTGTTCTAACAGATGTCCATGAGGATACACCATTGGAGGAAATTGCATCGATAGTCGATGTTTTGCAGACACCGGCATTCTTATGTAGACAGACAAATTTCATTTTAAGCGTTGCTGCACAAAATAAGCCAATCAATATCAAAAAAGGCCAATTTCTATCACCGTGGGAAATGCAAAATGTTGTTAATAAAGCAAAATCCGTTGGTAATAATAATGTTTTAGTTTGTGAGCGAGGTTTTGCTTTTGGTTATAACAATTTAGTAGCCGATATGCGTTCTTTGGTGATTTTGAGAGAAACTAAATGCCCTGTCATCTTTGATGCAACACATTCTGTTCAATTGCCGGGTGGTCAAGGGTCTTCTTCGGGAGGTCAGAAAGAATTTATATCATCATTAGCCAGAGCTGCAGTTGCAACTGGGGTAGCAGGTATTTTTATTGAAACTCACCCTGATCCAGAAAAAGCACTGAGCGATGGACCAAACTCTCTTCCACTGAATCAACTAAGCTCTCTTTTGCATGCCTTAAAGGACATCGATAGTATTGTTAAGTAAGGTCATAATTTTTTAGCAAAAGATAACGATAAATACTCAATAAAAGATCTACTCATGTCAGAGATTAAATCGGTACAAGGCAGGCAAATACTAGATTCTAGAGGTAATCCAACTGTAGAGGCTGAGATTACCCTAAATAATGGTATCTGTGCTAGATCATCTGTTCCCTCAGGAGCTTCAACTGGCAGCAGGGAAGCTGTGGAACTTCGAGATGGGGATCCATCTAGATTTTTTGGGAAAGGAGTTTCTATTGCGGTTAAAAACATCAATACTGAAATACAAAAAGCACTGATAGGTCAATCGGTATTAGAACAGAAAAAGATAGATAAAACTCTGATTGAATTGGATTCCACAGAAGATAAATCCAGGTTGGGGGCAAATGCAATTTTGGCAGTTTCCCTAGCTGCTGCTCACACAGCGGCTTCTTTTTCAGGAAAAAAATTATTCCAATACCTGCAATCTGATGATTACAGTCTTCCGGTTCCCTTGATGAATATCATTAATGGAGGAGAACATGCAGATAATAATATTGATATTCAGGAGTTCATGATCCTACCGGTTGGGGCTGAAAGCTATAGTGAGGCATTGCAATATGGTGTGGAAGTTTTTCATTCATTAAAATCAGTATTGAAAAAACAAGGGCTAAATACAGCCGTAGGAGATGAAGGTGGTTTCGCACCTAATCTTCCAAGCAACATCGCAGCATTAGATACCATTTTGCAAGCAATAGAATTGGCAGGTTTTCAACCTGGTGGGGATATTTATTTAGGTTTGGATGTTGCTAGTTCGGAATTTTTTGATAATGAGAAGTACCATCTTTCTTCAGAAGGTCAAAGTTTTGATTCCATTGGATTTGTTGACTATTTGTCAAAGATTTCAAAGGATTATCCAATAATCAGTATCGAAGATGGTATGTCAGAAAATGATTGGGCTGGCTGGCAAGCATTGACCCAATCCATTGGTAATGATATCCAACTCGTAGGTGATGATTTGTTTGTAACCAATACTAGAATATTTCAGGAAGGAATAGACAAAGGTATCGCCAATTCTATTTTAATTAAACCCAATCAAATTGGTACATTAACAGAAACATTTCAAGCAATAGATATGGCAAAATCGTCAAATTATACAGCCATTATTTCTCATAGATCAGGTGAGACAGCGGATACGACCATTGCAGATATCGCTGTAAGCACATCGGTTTCCCAAATTAAAACAGGATCACTGTGTAGATCAGATCGTGTGGAAAAATACAATCAATTGCTAAGAATTGAAGAAGCATTGGCACAGGAAGCAAAGTATCTAGGCAAGAATGCATTCGGCTCTATTTTTAATCGATAACAAGAGCTTGGATTTATGAAATTTATAACTATCATACTAATTTTTCTGTTGTTATTACTTCAAATCAATATTTGGTTTAAAGACGATGGTTATCCTCGAATCACTGAGTTAAAATCGCTCATTCAGGATCAGAAAAACGAGAACAGTGCAATGGCTACCCGAAATACCCAATTGAGGGAAGAAGTGGAAGATTTGAAAAAAGGTGATGCTGCCATTGAAGAAAGAGCCAGGACAGATATCGGTATGATTAAGGAAGGAGAAGAATTTTATTTAATCACTCAACCCAAGCCAATACTGGAGGAAACAAACAGTGACTAGTCATGTTGAAAGGTCTTTGTAGCAAACTGTATGGAAATTTTATTAAGCAATGATGATGGTTACTATTCAAAAGGAATAAGAGAACTTGAGAAAGTTTTATCCGACAGAGCAACCATTACCATGGTTGCTCCTGAGACCAATTGCAGTGGTGCCAGTAGTTCCCTGACATTAAAAAATCCATTGAGAATAAGGAAATTTCAAAGCAATGGTTATTATGTCAATGGTACCCCAAGCGATTGTGTATACCTTGCATTGACAAGTATCGTTGAAAGTAAACCTGATTTAGTTATTAGTGGCATCAATTATGGACAAAACTTAGGAGATGATGTTTTATATTCTGGAACCGTTGGTGCTGCAATGGGAGGTCGTTCTCTTGGCGTTCCTTGTTTAGCCATTTCAATTACTAGTCTAAAGCCTCAATATCTTGAAACGGCTCTGACAGTAACTAAGTTATTAGTGGATAATTATATTAATCACCGATCCCTACCTAATCAAGTCTACAATATTAATATTCCCGATATTCCCTATGAGGAGGTACAAGAACCTCTCCTGACCCGTTTAGGGAAGAGAGATACTCAAGAAGCAATGACAAGGCCAGATAAAGATCGATACGGTGATACCATATATTGGGTTGGTGCTCCACCACCACCGAAAGATGCTTCAGAGGGCACAGATTTTTTTGCCGTTCAGAACAATCATGTCTCAATCACACCTCTAGTGAGTGATTTTACCGATTATCAGTCCTTGTCGGCAAAGCATCGATCAAAGGATGGAAGTGTGCAAGGATGGATTGCTCATCTTTCTAATGAATTGTTCTGATGAAGCATTTGTTCACAAAATTACTTGATCTTGCCCTGGACATAGCATCAAAACCCAAAGCGGTTTATTTTCTTTTTACCATCAGTTTTTTTGAATCATTTTTTTTTATTCCACTGCCACCTGATTTTATTTTAGCGCCAATGGTATTGTCCAAGCCTCAAAAGGCTTGGTTTTATGCAGGTATTACTCTTCTTGGTTCCTTCATCGGTAGTTGTATTGGTTTTGCTATCGGTTTTTTTATAATTGATGTTGCTATTGGTTTTATCGAAACATTAGGATTACAAGAGTATTATGCTCAAGCTGTGAGTTGGTTTACCACATGGGGTACAGGCATGGTATTTGTTGCAGGATTTTCATTCGTGCCCTATTGGATATTCACCATTGCCGCAGGTGCGATGAAGATGAATTTTATTTTCTTTATCATCGCAGCTTCTCTTTCTAGAGGTATCAGATTCTATTTGGTTGCTGCAGCTGCATATTTTGGTGGAGAAAAGGGAATGCCGGCTATTAGAAAAAATATTGATAAAGTGGGTTGGTTGATTTTAATACTTTTTGTTGTCTATGTTTTATGGAAAACTATTTGAAGATGGCTACAGGATTGATAAA